>NZ_JBJXDQ010000088.1:0-18417 GCF_046155325.1 Flavobacterium sp. | reverse complement strand
TCTTTTAATTCAAAATTTACTTTTTCAAGATTCTTTTTAGAGCCTATTTTCTTATCATTTACAAAATAGTTTATACTGTCAATAGTTTTAGCATTTGGATTTAGAATTTCTAACTCTAAAGCTTCTTTAGACTGATATTGTTCTTTAAGTTTAGCGTCGTCAAAACTAAAAAGAGGGGTGTCAATATTTTTTTTATCTCCACAACTGTTTATTGCAATTCCTAATAAAATGAAGGTTAGGAAGTTATAAATTTTCATAATTTTTTTTTTTAATAATGCAATATACAAACTTATTTTATAGACACAAAGTTCTTGTAAAAATACAAAAAGATTGTATATTTGCGACGGCAAGTCCTACACGACCAGCTCCTGCAGAATCCCCCAGGATGGGAACATAGCAAGGGTATGTGGTTGAGCGGTGCGATGTAGGTCGCTTGCCATTTTTTTATTTCACACAAAAGTAGTCTTCCTTTAGGAAGATTTTTTTATTTTTGGATCTTTCTAAGTTTCTAAATTGTCACCCTGAGCTTGTCGAAGGGATATATCTAAATCACAAATGAGTAAAGTAGTTTTAATCACAGGAGGTTCATCAGGAATAGGGAAATCCATAGGTGAATTTTTGCACCAAAATGGATATATTGTTTACGGCACCAGTAGAAATCCTGATAAAGCTACACAGTCTATCTTTCCTTTAATCGCCTTAGATGTTCGCGATGTGGTTTCAATTCATAAGGCTGTAAATACTATTGTGCAAAAATCGGGTACAATAGACATTCTAATTAATAATGCAGGTGTGGGAATTACGGGTCCTTTAGAAGAAATTCCTTCAGAAGAAATCAAAAATAATTTTGAAACCAATTTTTTTGGACCAATAGAAGTAATGAAATCAGTTTTGCCTCAAATGCGCAAACAACAATCAGGTCTAATTATAAATATTACTTCCATTGCAGGCTTTATGGGTTTGCCTTATCGAAGTGTTTATTCGGCTTCGAAAGGTGCTTTAGAATTAATTACAGAATCTTTAAGAATGGAAGTTAAACCATTTGGAATTCAAATTACCAATATAGCACCAGGAGATTTTGCTACCAATATTGCTTCAGGTCGTTATCATGCTCCATTAATTACGGGCTCTCCCTATGAAAAGTATTATTCAAATATTTTGAAAATGATGAACGAACATGTGAACAGTGGCAGTAATCCAATGGAAATGGCTGAAGCAGTTTATAAAATTATCCAAAATCCAAATCCAAAAATTCATTATAAAGTGGGCATTTTTATGCAAAAATTTTCAATAGTATTAAAGCGAATTCTTCCTGATTTACTGTATGAAAAATTGCTAATGAATCATTATAAATTGTAATTTTACAACTTTTTTCAATATAAATTATAAATTAAATACAATATGAAATTTTTTATAGACACAGCCAACTTAGCACAAATTAAAGAAGCCGAAGCCTTAGGTGTTTTAGATGGTGTTACAACAAACCCTTCATTAATGGCAAAAGAAGGTATTACTGGTAAAAACAACATTTTAAAGCATTATGTTGCCATTTGTAACCTAGTGGATGGCGATGTAAGTGCCGAAGTAAACGCTCTTGATTATGACGGAATGATTAAAGAAGGCGAAGAATTAGCTGAGCTTCATGAACAGATTGTGGTAAAATTGCCTATGACTAAAGAAGGTGTAATGGCCGCAAAATACTTTTCGGATAGAAATATAAAAACCAATGTAACTTTAGTATTTTCTGCTGGTCAAGCTTTATTAGCCGCCAAAGCTGGCGCCACTTATGTTTCGCCGTTTATAGGCCGTTTAGACGATGTCTCAACCGATGGATTGGCTCTTATTGAAGAAATACGTCTTATATATGACAACTACGGTTACGAAACGCAAATTCTTGCAGCTTCGGTTCGTCATACTATGCATATTGTAAATTGTGCTAAAATTGGTGCCGATGTTATGACTGGACCACTTTCTGCTATTTACGGTTTGTTGAAACACCCATTAACCGATATTGGTTTGGCTCAATTTGTAGCTGATTTCGAAAAAGGAAATAAATAGTTTTTTTCTAATAGAAGATATTTTAAAAGTCCCATTTCAATTTGAAATGGGACTTTTTTATAGAATGCTAGATAATCAATTTGTAAACTGCAAATCATATATTACGAAATTAAAATAGTAATTAATCGAAAAGATATTATTAAAATAAAAATGACATTTTTTTGTACTTTTGCAAAAAAATATAAAAATTAATATTTATGTTATCAATCAATAATTTATCAGTTCAATTTGGCAAAAGAATTTTGTTCGACGAAGTAAATACTGTTTTCACTCATGGCAATATTTATGGTGTAATAGGAGCCAATGGTGCTGGTAAATCTACATTTCTAAAAATTATTGCTGGAGATATGGATCCTACTTCGGGACATGTTCATTTAGAACCTGGTAAAAGAATGTCGGTTTTGAACCAAAATCACAATATGTTTGATGAGCATACTGTTCTTGAAACAGTGATGATGGGAAACAAGGTTTTATATAAAATAAAAACCGAAATGGATGCGCTTTATCTTGATTATAATGATGCCAATGCCGATAGGATAGGAGAGTTACAAGTGCAATTTGAAGAAATGAACGGTTGGAATGCCGATTCAGATGCTGCCTCAATGCTTTCAAATCTTGGAATTACAGAAGATAATCATTATACTTTAATGAGTGATTTAGAGGGGAAAATGAAAGTGCGTGTGCTTTTGGCACAAGCTCTTTTTGGAAATCCCGATTTATTGATTATGGATGAACCTACCAATGATTTGGATTTTGAAACCATTGCTTGGCTAGAAAATTTCTTAGCAAATTATGAAAATACCGTTATTGTTGTTTCTCACGACCGTCACTTTCTTGATGCGGTTTGTACTCATATATCTGATATTGATTTTAGTAAAATTAATCACTATTCGGGTAACTATACTTTTTGGTATGAATCAAGTCAATTAGCAGCAAAACAGAGGGCTCAGCAAAACAAGAAAGCCGAAGAGAAGAAACAAGAATTAGAAGAGTTTATCCGTCGTTTTTCTGCGAATGTTGCCAAATCAAAACAAGCTACTTCACGTAAAAAAATGATTTCTAAGCTGAATATTTCCGAGATAAAACCTTCTAGTCGTCGCTATCCAGCTATTATTTTTGAACAAGAGCGCGAAGCTGGAGACCAGATTTTACATGTTCAAAATTTAAGTGCTTCTGTTGATGGGGAACTTTTATTTAAGGGCGTAGATTTAAATATGGCAAAAGGTGACAAAATTGTACTTTTCTCTAAAGATTCTCGGGCAACAACTGCCTTTTATGAAATTTTAAATAACAATCAAAAAGCAGCTTCTGGAACTTTTGATTGGGGAGTAACCACTAATCAAGCTTATTTACCAGGTGATAATCATTCTTTTTTCGAAAATGATTATTCATTAGTAGACTGGTTGCGTCAATGGGTAAAAACCGAAGAAGAACGCGATGAAGTAAACATAAGAAGCTTTCTAGGAAAAATGATTTTTTCTGGTGAAGAAGCTTTAAAAACCTGTAATGTATTATCCGGAGGTGAAAAAGTACGTTGTATGTTATCGCGAATGATGATGGAAAGAGCGAATGTTTTGATGCTGGATGAACCTACAAATCACCTGGATTTGGAGTCTATTACAGCCTTTAATAACTCTTTAAAAAATTATAAAGGTTCTGTCGTTTTCACTACTCATGATCATGAATTTGCACAAACAGTTGGAAATAGAGTTGTTGAGCTTACTCCTAATGGCGCCATTGACAGATACATGACATTTGATGAGTATCTCGACAATGAAAATGTACAAGAATTAAGAGTCAAAATGTATTCTTAAATAGATTTAACCGTTTCAAGTTTGAGGCGGTTTTTTTATATTTTTAAAAGTAAATTTAAGATTAATAAAAAAATTATATCTTTACAGCCCAAACAACCCTTCATTATGAGTCAAAAAATATTACTCACTTCAAAGGAAGTTAATATTATTCTGCATCGTTTGGCTTGTCAGTTAATCGAAAAACATCTTGATTTTTCGGAAACTATATTAGTTGGGATTCAACCTAGAGGTACTTTTCTAGCTGAAAGATTGAAAAATTTGCTAGAAAACAAATATAAAATTTCAAACATTTCCCTCGGATATCTTGATATTACGTTCTTTAGAGATGATTTTCGAAGAACAAGTAAGCCGTTAGAAGCTAATAAAACCCAAATTGATTTTATAGTAGAAAATAAAAAAGTAGTTTTTATAGATGATGTATTATTTACCGGAAGAAGTATTCGATCAGCTTTGACGGCAATACAATCATTTGGAAGACCTTCGGAAATAGAATTATTAGTACTTATAGACCGTCGTTTTAGTCGTCATTTACCAATTCAGCCCGATTACCGAGGTCGTCAAGTAGATGCTATCAATGACGAAAGAGTACAAGTATGCTGGGAAGAACAAGATGGTGAGGACGCCATTTATTTAATCAATAATAAGTAAAAAATGAGTGAGCTTAGTGTAAATCATTTATTAGGAATAAAATATATCAATGAAAAAGATATAAACCTTATTTTTGAAACTGCCGATCATTTTAAAGAAGTTATCAATCGCCCGATTAAAAAAGTACCTTCTTTAAGAGATATTACTATAGCCAACATCTTTTTCGAAAATAGTACTAGAACTAAACTTTCTTTTGAATTAGCACAAAAAAGATTATCTGCAGATGTCATTAGTTTTTCGGCAGCACAATCATCAGTCAAAAAAGGCGAAACTCTTATTGATACAGTAAATAATATTCTTTCGATGAAAGTAGATATGGTTGTCATGCGGCACGCCAATGCTGGAGCAGCTCATTTCTTATCACAAAACGTAAAAGCAAGTATAATTAATGCCGGAGATGGTGCACATGAACATCCAACTCAAGCTCTCTTAGATTCCTACTCCATAAGAGAAAAACTAGGAGATGTTAGCGGAAAAAAAGTAGTGATAGTTGGGGATATCCTACACTCTAGAGTAGCACTATCTAATATTTACGCACTACAAATGCAAGGTGCCGAAGTAAAAGTTTGTGGGCCAAAAACACTAATCCCAAAACATATTGAATCGCTTGGAGTAACAGTAGAATCAAACTTACGTAATGCTCTAGAATGGTGTGATGTAGCCAATATGCTTCGTGTCCAAAACGAAAGAATGGATGTTAATTATTTCCCTTCAACTCGAGAATATGCTCAGCAATATGGATTAGACAAAACCTTATTAGAATCCTTAAACAAAGAAATAATAATCATGCATCCAGGACCTATAAATAGAGGGGTAGAAATTACCTCTGATGTTGCTGATTCTAAACAGTCAGTAATTTTGAATCAGGTCGAAAATGGAGTTGCAATTCGAATGGCAGTAATTTATTTATTAGCCTCTAAAATTCAATAGACTCTTAGATCTATTTTTATAAATTTTTCGTAAATTAGTACTATTAAAGAATCATTTTTATGAAAGTAGATGTAAAAGGAAATACTACCAGTATAAAAGATACACAAGGAGATTTGGTTTCTTTTTTAATGAAGGTAACTCATGAATATAAAAGTTTTGAAAAAAGTAATATCATAATCGATATTAGTGCACACAAAAGCCTTTCAGCGAAAGAGATCAATAGTTTTATGGCACTTTCTAAAATTCATAAAAAAAATAAAAAATCGTTTGTTATAGCAACTTCTGAGCTCGATTTTAATGCTATTTCCGACAAACTAGCTGTTGTTAGATCTTTGCAAGAAGCTCACGACATAATTAAAATGGAAGAAATTGAACGCGATTTAGGGTTTTAAATTGGTTATTTCTTTATTCGTTTAACTGTTTATTCGAATGAAATATATCCTTAACAATAAACCAAATAACCGATTAACAGAATAAACTTTGAATTTAACCATACTCGGTTGTTATGCAGCCACACCTAGAACTTTTACCAATCCCACTTCACAAGTTTTAGAAATTAGGAATAGACTTTTTCTAATTGATTGTGGCGAAGGAACTCAAGTTCAGTTGCGCAAAAACAAAATTAGGTTTTCAAAAATCAATCATATTTTTATTTCTCATTTACATGGAGACCATTTTTTTGGTTTAATTGGTTTAATTTCAACTTTTGCATTATTGAATAGAGTGACTGACCTAAATATTTATGGACCTAAAGGCATTAAAGAAATTATTCAGTTACAACTAAAATTATCAAACTCTTGGACCAGTTACGGATTGTTTTTTCATGAATTAGAATCTAAAGAAACACGGATAGTTTTTGAGGACGAAAAAGTTATGGTTAAGACTATTCCTTTAAAACATAGAGTCTATACAAATGGTTTTTTATTTCAAGAGAAAATAAGGGAACGAAAATTAAATATTGAGGCTGTTGAGAAATATGGAATTGAAAAATGTTACTACCAAAACATTAAAAACGGCAAGGATATAATTTTAGAAAGCGGAGAGTTGATTGAAAACCATTTAATTACATCGGATCCTGTTCTTCCAATGAGTTATGCATTTTGTTCAGATACTGCATATAATGAAAGTATTATTCCAATGATAAATAATGTTGACGTATTGTATCACGAAGCTACTTTTTTAGATTCTGAGGCAAAATTGGCTCAAAAAACAATGCACTCCACAGCGAAACAAGCTGCAACGATAGCTTTTAAAGCCAATGTAAAAAAGCTGATACTAGGGCATTATTCTACTCGATATGAAAGTATTGAAATTTTTAGAACAGAAGCTGAAGTTATATTTCAAAATGTTTTATTAGCAGAAGATGGAAAATCGTTTGAATTTTGATTCCAATAGTCACGCTAACATTAATTAAATTTGCATTAAATAAATTAATAGTAAGATGGAAGATTTAGGCAATTATAGAAAATCGTATGATAAGAATGAACTTTTAGAATCATCAATTCCAGAAGATCCAATTAATTTATTTAACCGATGGTTTAATGAAGTAAAGGATTTTGATGGTTTCGAAGCTTCGGGAGGCGAGGTAAATGCCATGACGGTTTCTACTATTGGTTTAGATGGCTTTCCTAAATCGCGAGTGGTACTTTTGAAGCAATATTCCGAAGAAGGTTTTATTTTTTATACCAATTACAATTCCGAAAAGGGGAGGGCTATTGCAAACAATCCTAATGTTTGTATTTCTTTTTTTTGGCATACGATGGAACGTCAAGTGATCATAAAAGGAATTGCCGAAAAAACTACCGGACAAGTATCCGATAACTATTTCGATTCTAGACCAGACGGGAGTAAACTGGGAGCCATTGTGTCTAACCAAAGTCAAATAATTGAATCTAGAGCGGTTTTGGAACAAAAGCTACAACTGCTAGAAAAGGATTTTGAAAATAAGGAAATACCAAGACCCGAATTTTGGGGAGGTTTTTTAGTACGACCCATAGAAGTTGAATTTTGGCAAGGAAGACCTAATCGTTTACATGATAGAATACGATATCAGCTTATACAAAATTACAATTGGTCAATTGATAGATTGTCACCTTAATTATTGTAATAAAAATAGTATTATTTAACTAAACTTGTGTATTTAATCGATTTTATTTGTTTTTAAGCGATTTATTTAATTATATTTGTATTGTTGTTAAACGGTTAAAAATTGATTTTTTAAATGAGTTTGCCCCACAATCTACTTTAAATTTAACCTTCTTGATTAAAAAAATAGTAATTAGTTTGTTTAGTTAGAAAAACCATTCGCTACGGCGAATGGTTTTTTGGTATATTTTAATTTGGGTTTAATTCAAATCGTAATTATGTCAAATTGTATCAATAAATACTTCAAATAGTTGCCCAAAAGGTTTATCTATGGAATTCCACAAAAAAATCATTCCGTTTCTTTATACTTTTTATAAAGTATTTGACAAACTTTGTCCATAGCTTTAAAAACAGTAATATTAGGGTTAGAAGTGTTTATGATATTTGTTAATAAAATGACTGCATCGTATAATATTGTATGGTCTTGTTGATTTATACGTTCTAGAAAATTTATTGTGTTACTCCCTTTTGGAGAATCGGAAACGATAATTTCTTTGGTTTTCAAATCTACTGCAAACATTATATTGGTATTCATTTTTTTGTTTTTAATTATTGATGAAAATTACAAAAACCACTTGAATCTTTTGTTTTTTTCTTACATCGACTGCCTTTTTTAGTTTTACCCATACACTGCCTAGAAGAAGATGTAGTAGTGTTTTTTGACACACTGCTATCGCAACAATTAGTGCCAACGCGATTATTGTGTTTTTTGCAATAGCAACTATTCGATTTGCTGCGGTTGCACGTTCGACAAAGCAATTGAATATTTGATACATCGCTACTTCCGCCACAAGAATAGGGTGTTATATGATCGTATTCTAATAAAGATGAACTTCCGCAGCACTTACAAACGCCACTATTTCTAGCAAAAACTATTTTTTTTGTGGTGTTTGAAATATAGCGACTTTGAGAAAAACAACAAACACTGAGTAGTAGTAATATTAAAATGAAATATATTTTTTTCATGTTTCAATTTCTAATAATTGATTTTAAATGCAGTTATTATAGTCGGGAAAAATTCTTTATTCTTTAAGGAATTCGTAATCGTATATTTTTGGTTATATTTTATAGGCTGTCAATGATAATTATCAAGCAATATTTAAATTCAAATATAGATTTTATTTCTTGTAAAATATTGAAAAAATCACTTTTGATTTTAAGATGTATTATTTTGAAATGGAAAAAGTCATAGTTAGTAATGATTGAAGTGGAAATACTTTCATACCCAGGCAGGTCTAAAAATCCTGACAGTGTATAAAAGATTGTAACAAAAAGCGGGAGCAATCATGCTAAAAACCACAAAAAGCCCTGCTCCTAATAACCAATAGATTATCTCTGTAAAAAATTTTGCTTGTAAAGATAAAAGGATTACTTTTGCAATCCTTTTGGCGGTCAGCGTTTCCTTAAGGATTAAACTAAATTATACAAACAACTTCTGTTTTTTTTACCGCATCAAGAAACACAGAAAAAACAGAATACAAATTTTTAATCAGCATGTCTGAAACATTAAAATCACAAGAGCAGTTTTTAGCAGAGTTCAATTGGCACAATTTCGAAGAAGGTATTGATGCAGTTGACGAAAAAAACTTATTAGAATTCGAAGAACTAGTTTCAAAAACGTTCATCGCTACTGATCAAGAAGAAGTAGTCGATGGTATAGTTGTTAGAATCACAGATAGAGACGTTATCGTTGATATCAACGCAAAATCGGAAGGTGTTATTTCATTGAACGAATTCCGTTACAATCCAGCTTTAAAAGTAGGTGACAAAGTAGAAGTATTGATTGACATCCGTGAGGATAAAACAGGTCAATTAGTATTGTCTCACAGAAAAGCACGTACTATCAAATCATGGGATAGAGTTATTTCGGCTAACGAAACAGGAGAAATCGTTAATGGTTTTGTAAAATGCAGAACTAAAGGTGGTATGATCGTGGACGTTTTCGGAATTGAAGCTTTCCTTCCTGGTTCTCAAATTGATGTTAAACCAATTAGAGATTACGATGTATATGTAAACAAAATGATGGAATTCAAGGTGGTAAAAATCAACCACGAATTCAAAAATGTTGTTGTATCTCACAAAGCGCTTATCGAAGCGGATATCGAAGTACAGAAAAAAGAAATCATCGGAAAATTACAAAAAGGACAAGTATTAGAAGGTGTTGTTAAAAACATTACTTCTTACGGTGTGTTTATTGACTTAGGTGGTGTTGATGGATTAATCCACATTACGGACCTTTCTTGGTCTAGAATCAACCATCCATCTGAAGTTCTTGAATTAGATCAAGTTCTTAACGTGGTAATCCTTGATTTTGATGACGAGAAAACAAGAATCCAATTAGGATTGAAACAATTAAACGCTCACCCATGGGATGCTCTTGATGCTAATTTAGTTATTGGCGATAAAGTAAAAGGTAAAGTAGTAGTAATCGCTGATTACGGTGCTTTCATCGAAGTGGCTGAAGGTGTTGAAGGTTTGATACACGTTTCTGAAATGTCATGGTCTACTCATTTACGCTCTGCTCAAGATTTCGTAAAAGTAGGAGATATTGTTGAGGCTCAAATCTTGACTCTTGACAGAGATGATCGTAAAATGTCTATGGGTATCAAACAATTGTCTCAAGATCCTTGGACAGATATCACTGCTAAATATCCAGTAGGTTCTAAACATACAGGAATCGTTAGAAACTTTACAAACTTTGGAATTTTCGTAGAATTAGAAGAAGGAATCGACGGATTGATTTATATCTCTGACCTTTCTTGGACTAAGAAAATCAAACATCCATCTGAATTTGTAAATGTTGGTGAAAAATTAGACGTAGTAGTATTAGAATTAGATGTTGAAGGTCGTAAATTATCTTTAGGTCATAAACAAACTACTGCTAATCCTTGGGATCAATATGAAGCATCTTTCGCAGTTGGAACTATCCACACAGGTGAAATTTCTGAAATTGTTGACAAAGGTGCTACTGTAGAATTTGGTGAAGATATCGTTGCTTTCATTCCTACTCGTCACCTTGAAAAAGAAGATGGTAAGAAATTGAAAAAAGGAGAATCTGCTGAATTTAAAGTAATCGAATTCAACAAAGAATTCAAAAGAGTAGTTGCCTCTCACACTGCTATTTTCCGTGAGGAAGAAGAAAAAGCTGTGAAAGCAGTTGCCGAAGCAGTTGCTTCTGCTAATAATGCTCCAGCTGCAACTCTTGGAGATAACAATGACATCCTTGCTGGTTTGAAAGCCAAAATGGAAAAAAACGAGAAAAAGAAATAATATAATTTCTTGATTTTGAATATAGAAAGTCCCGAGCAATCGGGACTTTTTTTTTGTTATACATTTTCAGGAGCTTTTACCTGCTATTCACTTCAATCTTTATGGTTTTAAAGAAAAACCATAAAGG
This sequence comes from Flavobacterium sp., assembly GCF_046155325.1. Classification (GTDB taxonomy): domain Bacteria; phylum Bacteroidota; class Bacteroidia; order Flavobacteriales; family Flavobacteriaceae; genus Flavobacterium. The sequence goes on along the minus strand of NZ_JBJXDQ010000088.1, from coordinate 7,425 downwards.
ATTTTCGTTGCTATCAGGGCTAGGTAATCTGCTGTTTAAATGAGATTATTTTACAGTTAATAATGTTTCTACCTCCTAAATAAAATCATTTAGCTGTCTAAAAGTAAAATAAAAACTCCCAATCCTTAAACAGAAAAGGGAGTTTTATATTTTATACTATTTGAAAAGGCTACAACTTAAATGACCTTAAATGGGGTCACATAAAATTATTGGGGATTAGGCAAAAAGTTTTTCCATTCTAAAGAGAAAGAATTTTACATCTACTACACCTCTTTGATTGGCTCTAAAGAGTTTTATTTTAGAATTAAATGATTCTGCATTTGCATTTGTATGTCGTTTTATGAAGAAGTTCAAAATGGTTTCCAAATGATATTTCAAACTGTTTGCTGCGGTATTAAAAACGGTCATTTCTAATAGTTTGGTTTTCTCTATCCAGTTCACTATTTTTTCTTTGGCGAGTTCTCTTGATGTTTCTTCATAAATATTTCTAAACTCAATAGTATGCTTATATGCTTTATGTAAAAGTGGATAATTCGTGAATAGTAATTCTGCTCTTATCTTTTGGTTTTGAGTCCAATCATTTGGTTTTTTAGCAATAATGTAGCGGCTTCGAGCTAGTAATTGTTTGGGAGTATCATCGTTTTCAAAAGTAAATGGAATGTGTTTTAAGCCTTGTTCTTTTGCTGTTTTTATTGCTTGGTTTTCTTTTTCAATTTCCTCCCATCTGTATTTTATTCTTAAGTGTTGCAAGGCTTCCATTATTAGTTTTACAACGTGGAAACGGTCTGTAACGAGATAACTTTCAGGGAAACACATTCTTGAAGCTAATTGCATATTGTTTGCCATATCAAGGGTTATTTCTTTTACTGACTTTCTTTTTTCTAACGGAATTTTGTTTAGAACATCAATAATATCTTGACTTTTAGTTCCTTTGATAACCGCTACGAGTGTCTTTTTCTTTCCTTTTCCATTTTTATTGGTAACAAAAGTATAGAGTTCTCCTTTTGACAAACTCAACTCGTCAATACTTAAATGTTCGCCAATATTTTCAGGATAAATCAGATAGTCTTCGGAGTGATTTAACTGATCCCAATCCTTAAAACCACTGATTTTTTTCTTGTAATGACGTTGTAATAAATTAGCCTTAACACCATAATAACTGGCGATATTACTTATCGTATCTTCTCGGGTCTCGACCTGTACCTTTTAAAAAATCAGAAAGCTCAATGGTTAATTTTGAACCTTCTGCTATAAAAGAATAATCGCTTTTGACCTCTATGGACTTATCGTTTTTATTGCGCCATCTTCGTCTTCTGATACCTAAATAAACAGCTTTCCCCCTTATAGGAAAGTCTTGTATTAATGCTCGTTCATAGAATCCTTTTGACTCAAATTCATTGGCGTCAAAATCTTTAGGAAGAATGTTTTTCTCGTCTAAATAAATATAAAAACAATCTTTCTTGTTTTGTAAATTACCCAATTCCTTGAAATCAACAATATCAAAATGAGATAAAAGTCCTTGAGGTAGAAACGAAGAAAATATAGAAAAATCCATTTGCTTTTTTACGCAAATTTATAACTTCTCCCCAACTTTTTTATGTGAGCCCTTAAATGCCTTATATGGTTAAAAATTTTACCTCAAACTAGCACCCAATTCCGTTTCGAAATTATTTTGCAACTTGCCCATAATTTTGTCAATTTGAACATCGGTCAAAGTTTTTGTATTGTCTTGAATCGTGAAACTTACAGCATAGGATTTCTTGCCTTCCGGAAGATTTTTGCCTTGGTACACATCAAACAAATTAATGTCTTTTAAAAGCGATTTCTCGGTTTGTCTAGCAATGTTATAGATGGAATCAAAAGAAACGCTGTCGTCTAATAACAAAGACAAATCTCTGCGGACTTCAGGATATTTAGGGATTTCTGTATATTTAATTTTATTGGAAAGTAATTTCAAAATCAGCGCCCAATTGAAATCAGCAAACAAAACTTCTTGCTTGATGTCAAAATGTTTTAAAATAGATTTTTTTACAACACCATATTCAACCAAAATATCATTGCCAAAACCGATGGCTATTCCTTCAGAGAATACATCAGAAGTCACGGGAAGGTTTTGAGTTTTTTGAATTCCCAATCTCGAAAGAACTCCGTTGACATAACCTTTGAACAAGAAGAAATCAGATGGTTTTTGAGCATTTGTCCAACTTTCTTGATTTCTGTTTCCTGTCACTAGCAGTGACAAATGCTTGTGTTCTTCGTAACCAGAAGGGAATTTATGGTAGGTTTTTCCAAATTCAAAAAATTTCAAATCTGAATTTCTACGATTGATATTATAGGAAATCGCTTCTAATCCAGAGAATAATAACGATTGTCGCATTGCCGCCAAATCATTACTCAGCGGATTCAACATCAATACATTGTGTTCCTCTTTGAGCATTTCTGACAACTGTACATAAGAGGAATTCGTCAATGAATTCGCCATCATTTCATTGAATCCTTGTGCATTCAATTGGGTAGCAATGATATTTTGTACCTTATAATCTTCGGTTCTTGGAGCAATAGAAACGGTAGCATTGAGTTTTTCCGAAAATTTGATATTGTTATATCCATAAACTCTAAGAATTTCCTCGATAACATCGATTTCTCGTTGTACATCAACACGATAGGCAGGAATAATCAATCCTAAACCCGCATCAGAAACACTATTTACCTTGATTTCTAGTGAGGCTAAAATGTTTTTGATGATTTCTTTCGGCAATTCTTGTCCAATAATTTTCTTTACATTATTGAAATTTAAAAACACTGGGAAATTTTCTATTTTCTTAGGATATAAATCTTTAATATCCGAAGTTATTTCACCGCCTGCTACTTCTTGGATCAAAATTGCTGCACGTTTTAGGGCATACTCTGTAATAGTTGGGTCTATTCCGCGCTCAAATCGAAAAGATGCATCGGTATTTAATTGATGTCTTTTGGCACTTTTTCGAATACTTATCGGATTAAAATAAGCACTTTCTAAGAAAATAGATGTCGTATTTTCAGATACTCCAGAATCTTTACCTCCAAAAACTCCCGCGATACATAACGGTCCAGCATCATCACAAATCATTAAATCTTCTTCATGCAACGTTCTTTCTACATCATCAAGTGTCGTAAATTTTGTTCCTGACGGAAGTGTTTTTACACTAATTTTTCCGTTAATTTTAGCAGCATCAAAAGCGTGAAGTGGCTGTCCTAGTTCATGTAAAACATAATTTGTTACATCTACAATATTGTTTTTTGGAGATAATCCAATAGATTTTAATCGGTTTTGTAACCAGGTTGGTGATGGTTTTACGACAACTCCAGATATTGATACTCCACAATATCGAGGTGCTAATTTTGTATCTTTAACTTCAATATCAATTTTTAGGGTTCTTTTATCAACTCTAAAATTACTTACTGAAGGCGAAATAAGTTCCACTTTAAGGCCAGTTTGAATCAATCCAGCTCTCAAATCTCTGGCTACGCCAAAGTGACTCATAGCATCTGCACGATTAGGTGTAAGTCCAATTTCGAAAATTTCGTCATTTTCAATTTTAAAAACATTAGCAGCAGTCGTTCCGGCTAAGATAGAATTGTCAAGTATCATAATTCCATCGTGACTTTCTCCAAGACCCAATTCGTCTTCGGCACAAATCATTCCGTGACTTTCTTCACCTCTTATTTTTCCCTTTTTGATTTGAAAAGAGTTTCCCGCCTTATCGTATAAAGTAGTTCCAATTGTAGCAACGGCTACTTTTTGTCCCACAGCAATATTGGCAGCACCACAAACAATCTGAACAGGATTGCCATCACCTAAATCAACAGTAGCAACCTTCAATCGATCGGCATCAGGATGTTGAACACAAGTTAATACATGACCTACTAGGATACCTTCTAAACCACCTCGAACCGATTGGAATCTTTCGACCACTTCGACTTCTAAACCTAAATCGGTCAATAAAGCACCTGTTTCTTCAGATTTCCAATCGATTTTAACGAATTGTTTTAACCAGTTATATGATATTTTCATTTTTCAATTTTATGAGAGTGCAAATATAGGGATTGCAGTTTGGAGTTGGAAACAATTTATTTTGTTTTTATAATAGATTTCTAATCGTTATTTAAAGAATTTCCTCAACATGTTTTTTAATGTTTTCGGCAATTTTTTTGGTAGGTAAATCGTTATCGTCATTTCCAAAAGGATCCTCTATTTCTTCGGCTATTAGTTCTAAACTTGCCAAAACATAGAAAATAAAAACCACCACAGGAATTACAAAATATCCTAAAATAAAAACATAAGCAAAAGGTAAAGTCATCACATAAAAAAAGATAAACTTTTTAAGAAAAACACTGTAAGAATAAGGTATTGGTGTGTTTTTTATTCGCTCACAAGCCCCACAAATATCAGTAAAAGAGGAGATTTCTAGATTGATATACAGGAGTTGTTCCGCTGATATTTGTTTGGTTTTTTGCAAATCATTCACTTTTTGGAATAACATTTTTGCAACATGGTTGGGGCGATGTTTGTGTTGATCGATGGACAAAAATAATTCTTCGGATAATTCTTTTCCGGTATCTTCGTCTTTCAAATGTTTGTTTAAAATGGAGGCGTAACTCGGAATTAATTTTTTAAAAAAAGCCTTATCCTTATCGTTTTCAAGAATAGCATTTAGTTTTAAAGCTAAATTTCGACTATTATTTACTAGCGAACCCCATAATTTCCGACCTTCCCACCAGCGATCATAAGCTGTATTGGTTCTAAAAACTAACAATAAGGAAATTACAAAACCCAACATGCCGTGCATTATCGAAATGTTTTTCACATGACTATCATCGGGTAATTGCCAATATTCAACTTCTAAAAAAGTAACTATTCCGCAATATCCCCCTATTAGAAGCATGAGCGGAAATAATTGTCGAAAGGTATCGGCTTTATGAAATCGAAATATAAATGTTATCCAGTCTTTGGGGTTGTAACTTATCATTTTTATTTTTTTAACTGATGTAATTCCAAATATTTTTTCTTTTTGTCAATTCAATAAAAGTAGCTCTTAAAATGGCATTTTGGTTTTTTTGCATGGGCGCATCGTCTTTCAAAATCTGAACCGCATAATTCCGTGCTAGTATCAAAATGTCACGATCGCGAACAATATCAGCAATTTGAAGATTCAAAACACCACTTTGTTGCGTTCCCATCAAATCGCCTGGTCCACGAAGTTTAAGATCTACTTCGGCAATTTCGAATCCGTCATTAGTTTGTACCATGGTTTCCATTCTAGTTTTACTGTCCGAACTTAGTTTATGACTGGTCATCAAAATACAATAGCTTTGCTCGGCACCACGTCCTACACGCCCCCGAAGTTGATGGAGTTGTGATAGCCCGAAACGTTCAGCACTTTCGATAATCATTACACTAGCATTTGGAATATTAACGCCAACTTCAATTACAGTTGTGGCAACCATAATATTGGTTTTTCCTTCGGCAAAGCGTTTCATCTCAGTATCTTTATCGGCGGGTTTCATTTTGCCATGTAAAATTGAAATGGAATATTTAGGCAAAGGAAAATCCCTCGAAACGCTTTCGTAACCGTCCATCAAATCCTTGAAATCCATTTTTTCTGATTCTTGAATTAGCGGATAAACGATATAGATTTGGCGACCCAGCGCTATTTCATCCCTGATAAATTTCCATACTTTTAATCGGTTGCTATCAAAACGATGTACGGTTTGAATGGGTTTTCTTCCTGGCGGCAATTCATCTATTACTGAAATATCTAGGTCTCCATACAAACTCATTGCCAAAGTTCGTGGAATAGGAGTGGCGGTCATCACTAAAACGTGTGGCGGTATAGCCCCACCAACCTCCCCAGAAGGGAGGCTTTCTATAATTGAAGTTATTTTTTTTAGTATTTCGTCAGTATTTCCAATTATTTCCTCATTACTAAAACGAATCACTTTGAAACCGAGTTCATTTAATATTTGAGTTCGCATTTCATCGACTTCCTGCTGTTCAATAGTGTTATGATAGCCGCCATCAACTTCAATAACGAGTTTTTTTTCAATGCATATAAAATCAACAATAAACATATCAATAATATGTTGCCTTCTGAATTTATAAGTCAGGTTATTATTTCTCAAACACTCCCATAAAACACCTTCCGCTTGTGTGCTATTTTTTTTGTTTTGGTTTTTGAGTTCTTTTAAAAGATTATAAGTTGAGGGTCGGGCAGTCTTGTATTTTTGTACTATATGCTCAACTTCCCTCTTTTGGAGGGACTGAGGGAGGCTTCCTTTTTTCCATAATTTTGAACGCTGTTCAACTCCAAAACGGTGTTGCTCATCAATGACTGCTAATCCTAAATTTTGGAATTTCACCTTGTCTTCCAACAAAGCGTGAGTGCCGATTATAATGTGTAAGCTTCCGTTTTCGAGTTCTTCATGAATGATTCTTCGATTTGCAATTTTGGTTGAACCAGTGAGTAATTTTATATTGATATTCAGCTCTTTGGCTAATTCAGTTAAACCATTAAAATGTTGGTTTGCCAAAATTTCCGTTGGTGCCATCAAGCAGGATTGAAAGCCGTTATCCAAGGCAATCAACATACTCATTAAAGCCACAATTGTTTTTCCGGAACCCACGTCGCCTTGTAGCAATCGGTTCATTTGGGCATGACTACCCATATCAATTCTTATTTCTTTAATAACTCTTTTTTGTGCATTGGTCAATTCAAAAGGCAAATGATTTTGATAAAAATTATTAAAATAGTCGCCTACTTTCGTAAACGGATGTCCTTTTATTTTGTGTTTTCGAATTCGATTTTGAGTAATTAATTGAAGCTGAATATAAAACAACTCTTCAAAGATTAATCTGAATTTTGCTTTTGCCAAAGCTTCGGCACTTTTAGGAAAATGAATATTGAATAATGCGGCGTTTTTTGGAATTAGTTTTAATTCGCTAATCAAATAATCGGGCAATGTTTCAGAAAAATTAGCTTGAGTTTCTTGAAACAATTGTTGCATCATTTTATTTATCACTCGGTTTGAAATGCCTCGATTGGTCAAAGTTTCTGTTGAGGGATATACAGCTTGCATCGCAGAGCGCAGACTTTGTTCGTGTTCCGTCATCAACTCGATTTCAGGGTGAGGCATACTAAAACTGTTTCCAAAAGATGTACACTTTCCGAAAATAACACAAATTTCATTAATTTTTAAACTTTCTCGAATCCATTTATGACCTTGAAACCAAACGAGCTCCATTTGACCTGTATCGTCAACAAAAGTAGCAACAAATCGTTTCTGGTTTTTGCCAAATTCAACGGTTTTTATGTTGATGATTTTACCAATGATTTGAACTTCGGCAACATTGTTTTGCAACTCGTTAATTTTGTAATACCGTGTTCT
>NZ_JBJXDQ010000087.1:0-2878 GCF_046155325.1 Flavobacterium sp. | reverse complement strand
AATTTTTTTCATATTTGTATTTTTTTATTTTTCAGTGGTCAAATATGGAATTGCTTTTTCACCGAATTTGTGTTCGCTAACGCAAACTTTTTGTAGATGGCGATTCATACTAATAACCATAATAAGTTTATAATTGTAAATCGGGCATCAAACCCAAAAATGATATTTAATAGTGTTACACCTATAGTGATAGCAATCGGTTTTTTATATTTAATGATGAATTCTTTCATAATATATGTGATTTAGCAACATCCCGCACCAGGAGAACAAAGACTAATTTCTTGCACAATTTTATTTTTAGTTGCAGGAATACCGCATTGATCTTGAGCTAAACAAGCGGTTTTTTTGTTTTGTAATACAAAATCATTTCCGTTGAAATTCAAATCATATTTTCCAATCGTTTGGGTTTGGTATTCGACTTCAATTTCTAAATCTTCAATACCTAAAACCTTTTCAGACAATTCGATGATATTGATTAGCTTTTGAGGCTGCAATCGGTGGTCAAAATCATTGGCATTCCATAATTGAAAGTTGATTACAGTTTCTTTGCGAATTGTTCCACCACAATCAATGAAGTCTTTGGTAATTAATCCCACTTCGGTGATGTGAAAATGTTCAGGTATTTTTGTGCCATCTTCTAAAATAAAGTTTACCGTATCCAATGATTTTAATATGCTTTTTACTTGTGATAGTATCATTTTTTATAATTTAAATTAGCAACAATTATTTTTTTTGATATACATAGTAGTTTTTTCAAAAAATCCTTTCACTTTTTCGAAACCCTCTTCGTTGATGCAGTAGCAAATAGAAGTTCCTTCAAAGCTTCCCTTTATTAACCCAGCGTTTTTAAGTTCTTTTAAATGTTGTGAAATTGTAGGTTGAGCCAAAGGCAATTCGTTTACAATATCCCCACAAATACAACTGTCTACCTTCAGTAAGTATTCTATAATTGCTATTCTAGCTGGATGCCCTAAGGCTTTTAGGATGTCTGCCATTTCGTTAGTTTCTATAGAGAAACCTATAGTTTTTGTTATTCCCATATCGCAATATTACGATATATTATTTAATCGCCAAAATAAATAAAGTATTATTTTTTTTGAAGATACGGCAAAGGTTTTTTGCGCTTTGTCGGGTTTATTGGCAGTTCATCAAAAAGTATTAACATTTCTATACATTATCTTAACAATGACTTTGAAAACAGCTGTAAATGTTTATTTTTATCTTGTTAAATGGAATCTTTTTCTGCAAGAAAATCATCTCTTTAACTAGTTTCCCAAAACTACCTATAATACATTACTAAATTTTTGAACTGCTTTAGCATTTTCAATAACTAATATTATGGCTAACAAATCAGGTTAAGCCATTGAAGAAATATCCGTACATTATTATTGACGATGATCAAGAAAGTGTTTTGAAAACAAAAGCAATTGCTGATGGATTTTCAGAACTTGATTTTGTGGCTTCGGCAAATAACTATACTGATGGTCTACATCTCATTTTAGAGCATACTCCAAAATTAATTTTTCTCGAAATTGACCCTACAGATAAGAATAGCAGTTTGTCGCTAACACTTATTAACGAATTGTATCGCTTTTTGACTGTGATTCCTAAAATTATTATCACAACATCTAAGAAAGATTTAGCTTTTGATGCCATACAATATGAAGTGGCGGATTATATGATCAAACCAATTGAAAGAATAGATTTGGTTAAATCGCTCTTAAAATTAAAAAAATCTATTGGCGAAGACGAAGCTTATGTTGTTCAAAACACTGTATTTGAGAACCCGACAGCTACTGTAAAAGAGTCTGGTCAAGTTCCAACTATTCAAAATGAAATTTCAAAAACGGAGCAACCACTACTATTATGTATAAAATCGTATGGTGATTATAGATATATTGATGCTAAAGACATTTGTTATTTTCAAGCCGACAACAATTCTACCGACATTCACCTAAACAATGGCGAAATGGTGACCGCATTTAAGACATTAAAGCATTTTGAGGGTATTTTGCCCGCTCCATTTGTTCGAATACACAACAGTTATATAGTAAACCGAAACTACATTTCGAGAATACACACAGGAAATACGGTATGTTACATAAAAAACACCACGACCAAACTCCCTTTTTCTAAATCATACAAAGCCAATGTAGATGCTATAATTTCCGATTTTTCTAACGGGAATTACCTAGAGATTTAAAAAGAAATCGAAGAAATGAAAAATTATCTCGATTTTGTCATTCTGAACGCAGTGAAGAATCACATAACGAGAGCAACTGATGTGATTCCTCCTGCGTCGGAATGACAAGAAGCAGTTGGAATAACAGAATAAAAACGAATGCATAGTATAAAGAATTATGATAGAATATACAGAAGGCTACCACACTTATTATGTTTACATCATAACAAACAAATATCGCTCTACTTTTTATATTGGAATGACCAATAATTTAGTGGAAAGATTAAAACAACATAAAGGAAATATTGAGAAAGGAATAAGAACGTTTGCTTCAAAATATAATCTTGAATTTTTAGTTTATTATGAAAAATTTACCTGGGTGCAGCAGGCAATCGCAAGAGAGAAAGAGTTGAAAGGGTGGAGAAGAGACAAAAAATTAGCACTGATTCGTTCGTTTAATAATAATTTTGAATTTTTAAATGATCGGTTTGTTAGTAATGATTAAAATTTTTGTCATTCCTATTGCTTTTGTCATTCCGAGGTACAAAGACCCGAGCGAAGCTAATAGGCAAAGCAATCACATAACGAGAGCAATTGATGTGATTGCTTCCCCTATTCGGGCAAAGTTCTCGGGTCTTCACTGCATTCAGAATAACAAAGTAGGAGTCGATTCGCCTATAATTTCCGATTTTTTAG
>NZ_JBJXDQ010000086.1:0-14816 GCF_046155325.1 Flavobacterium sp. | reverse complement strand
CAATTTAATTTTCTGTTCTTCAAAATCTCTGCAATCTGCAATCTGCTCCCGAAGCTTCGGGACTAATATTATCTTCTTTCCAAAAGTACTACATTTTCAACATGGTGCGTCTGCGGAAACATATCTACAGGTCTGACCCGTGTTACTTTATACTTCTCGTCCATCAAAGCTAAATCACGAGCTTGGGTAGCCGAATTACAACTTACATAGACAATTCTTTCAGGCTCAATTTTCATGATTTGTTCAATCACGTCTTTGTGCATTCCGTCTCTGGGCGGATCGGTAATAATTACATCGGGTTTGCCATGTTGCGCAATAAAACTTTCGTTAAAAACCACTTTCATATCCCCAACATAGAACTCACAATTAGTTATTTCATTGCGAACTGCATTGGCTTTGGCATCAACAATCGCTTCGGGAACACTTTCTACACCAATGACTTTCTTCGCATTTTTAGATACAAATTGAGCTATAGTTCCAGTCCCTGTATATAAATCATATACAATTTCATTGCCGCTAAGTCCTGCAAAATCTCTAGTGATTTTATACAATTCATACGCTTGATCGGAATTGGTTTGGTAAAACGATTTAGCATTAATACTAAATTTCAAGCCTTCCATCTCTTCTAAAATGTAATCTCTTCCTTTGTACAATTGAATGTTTTGGTCATAAATGGTATCATTAGCCTTATTATTGACAACATATTGCAAGGAAGTAATTTGCGGAAATTTCTCGTAAATATGATCCAAAAGCAATTGGCTACTAGCTTTATCATTTTCGAAAAACTGAATCAAAACCATAATTTCTCCAGTCGAAGCGGTACGCATCATTAGAGTCCGAAGTAATCCTTCGTGCGCTCGTGGATTGAAAAAGGTCAGGTTATTATCGTTAGCAAATTCCCGAACTTCATTCCGAATCGCATTGGATGGATCTTCCTGCAAATGGCATTTGTTGATATCCAAGATTTTGTCCCACATTTTCGGGATATGAAAACCCAGTGCATTTCTATTGCCTGTATAGACGCGTTTAATCGCGTCTATATCTTCTAACTCGATTTCTTTTTCGGTCAACCAACGGCTGTTCGAAAACGAAAATTCCATTTTGTTTCTGTAAAAAAATTGTTTTTGAGAACCTAAAATGGGTTCAAATTCGGGAAGTTCAATTTTTCCGATACGAAGTAAGTGGTTATACACCTCATTTTGCTTGTAATACAATTGTTGACTGTATTGCATATTCTGCCATTTGCAACCGCCACAAACACCAAAATGCTCACAAATAGGTTCAATTCTGTGTTGGGAATATTCGTGAAATTTAACAGCTTTTCCTTCGTAATACGCTTTGCGTTTTTTGAAAGTTTGCACATCAACCACATCACCTGGAACAACATTAGGGATAAATATCACTTTCCCATCGGGTGCTTTTGCCACCGAAACGCCTTTTGCACCTGCATCAAGGACTTGTATATGATCAAAAACGACCTTGTCTGTATTTTTCTTTGCCATAAGGCAAAAATAAGAGATTGAATGGTTTTATAAATTCAAATTGGGAAATATTTTTGAAAAGAAAGTGATAATAACCGTTTAGATCTAATTCAATTTATTAAAATTTTTCACCACATAGATTCATAGATTTTAAAAACTAAGAAAAGAAGTTTCACTTTTTTTTTAGAATGCAGAGCTAGTTGAACCCATAAAATGGGCTATAAGACTCTTTTTTATATGAATCTACGTGGTTTAATTTTTTAAATTAATTAGTTTATTTGCATTTGTATGAATTACAACCAACGGCTTAATTATATAAAACTAAAATTTTAGGATTATCGCCTAATAATTATTTTTTTAGAAAATATTCCATTATCCGTATTTATCTTAATAGTGTACATTCCTACCGACAAATTTTGAACATCAATAGTATATTCATTGGTGGTCAATGGATTTCTATAGTTTTTCACATTTCGACCATCCATGGCAAAAATCGAAACCGAATTGATGTTATTCGTAGATTGAACTACAACAATTTCCGAACTTGGATTGGGATAAACCAGAACTTCATTCTTAATTTCAAAACTGGTCGTACCCAAAGCTTTTTCTGAATAGCAACTCGGTTGCACTAAATTTTGAGTTTTAATCATGTTGGCAATTTTGGCATTCGTATATCCAGAATTGGTAGTTTGATTATAAAAAGTCAGGTCAAGACTGGTATTATTGACCCCGAACCAATCTTGCAAAATTGTACCAAAAACGCGTCTGTAATCGTGTTGTACCGTTTGTACCTGAAAATTATTACCAGACACAGCCTCATTCAAATTAATGTTAGTACCTGAAATACCTGGAGCAATAGAATTTCCAAAAACAAACATAGGCGCTATTTCACCGTGATCGGTGCCTAAATTCCCGTTTTCGGCAGCTTTACGTCCAAATTCCGAAAAAGTAACTGCCACCACATCGTCACCTATATTTTGACTATTAATATCGGTTATAAATGCATTGATTGCTTCAGAAATTTGGGTCATTAAGTTGGCATGGGTTCCCAAATGTGTAGACAAATTGTCTTGTACTTGTAAATCATGAGTGTCAAATCCACCAATTTTAACCAAATACACTTTGGTTTGCAAACCTCCTGAAATGAATTTAGCCACTGTTTTTAATTGGTTTGCCAAACTGGTATTAGGATAGGTAGTAGTATTAGTTCCTGCATTAAATGCATTTGAAATGGATTGAGAATAGGTATTGGAAGATGTATCGTTATCTAAAATAAACTGTAACAAACCGCCATATTCTGAATTTGGTATGTTTGCTGGAGCAGCTCCTCCTAATCCGTTGATTATTGAATAAAAACCTGATGGATCCTGACCGTTTATATTCATCGACATTCCGTGTTCAACCTCACCGTGAAAACCTAGAGAATTATCACTGCTTCCTAATTGAATTCCTAATGGAAAATTGGCACTAAGGTAATTTGCATAATAATTTTCTAAAAAGCGACCTATCCAACCACTATCAGAAAAATTATTAGCAGGCGTTCCATCGCCACCTGTGAGCCATAAATCTGTAGATTTAAAATGTGATTTATCTTGTATTGGATAACCAACTCCCTGAACAATGCGCATTAAGCCCCGATCATAAAGACTTTTAAATCCAATTAACGCTGGATGCAATCCTACTTGATTGGCAGTACTTAAGGTAGCATCTAAATTAATAACACCATTTGCTCCTGTGTTACTTAACTTAATATTGGGTCTCAAGGCTGCATATTTATCATATTGATTTAAGGGGACTACAGTATTCAATCCATCATTAGCACCCGAAAGTTGTATGAGTACAATTTTTTTAGCGTTGACATTAGGACAAGAATCCATTCCGGCAGATTTGAATAAAGCAAAAACATCTGTTGGCAAAAGACTTAACGCCGTTGCTGTGGATGATAATTTTATAAAATTTCTTCTTTTCATCTTTTAATATTTATTTTTTTCTTTGGTCAGATGGAACACCCATAATCATCCCCCAGTGTGTCAAGAACTATTATCATGGGTGTTTCATATTTTCTCATCTTAATGAAAATCATTTATTTGCAAAATGGATTAAAAAATTTGAGATTCTGGTGCACTAGAAATTTTTGTTACTAATAACTTTAACCTTGGTTCTACTACTAAATTTTTACCGTCTGATAAATATGTACTCCATGCGGTTGTCCAATAAAAAGTGGCCAAACCTTGCAATAGAAAAGAATTCATAAAATAATTGATTCGATCAGCATCAGGTTCTTGAGCAAATAAAGCGTTACAAAGTTCTGAGGTAAGAATGTAAGGATCTAATGCGTCTGAAATCAAACCACCATTTTTTATCACATCCGAAATATTGATTTTAGCTTTGATGTTAGCGTTTCCACTTATTCTGTTGAATCCGTCTAATAAAGATTCACCCAAACGGTATTTTGCAATTAGAGTAGAAGATGAAATCCAAGTTTTATCAAAATCTGGCGCTTGATAATAGGCAGGATGACCAGCCACATTATCAGGATCAAATAAGATCATATTGGCGCCATTCAAAAAGGTGTCATGTATAAAGTTATTCCAGAAATTGATATAGTACTCATACGAATTAGTAACCGGAGAAGGTATTGTGGCTTTTAGATAAGTTACCAATTCTGAAATTTGTTGAAGAGGTGATTTTATAATCCCTCCTAGTGTTTCATCGGCAGCATTCGAATCATCTAAATCATAAAAATGTTCACTGGTTAACAGCCTTCTAAGAATAGGTAATATATTATACCCATTGGCAAACAAATCAGCAGCTAAAGGAGTAATGATATCGGTTTCTACTTCGGGGGTTATGGTGCTTTTTACAAAATAAATATACATTTTTCTACAAATGTTTTTTGCTGTAGCCTGCTTATTAAATACCATATTCACAAAGCTGTCTAATTCAGCATCCATAGCTGTTGCACTAGTTGCTGAGGCAATCGATGTATTTCCAAAAGCAGAACTAAATACTTTTGGACTTGTGTTATCGTGTGTAGAAAAAACATTATATCCCTTAGGAATTCCTGTAGTGCTATCAATAAGCGTTCTGTCTGATTTTAATCTAAATCCAGTTAATACTCTGGCGGCTTGAACAACATCTGCTTCTGTATAATTGGTATAATTTCCCGCTGCAATTTGTGGCCCTTTGCCAATGGTGAATAATTCTAAAAATTCACGTGCATAATTTTCGTTTGGAGCTAATTTACTATTTGATGTGTTATTCAAATAAACTAGCATGGCATTATCAAGTGATATTTTTTTGGCTAATTCTTTATAATTTCCGTTGGTTGAATAATACAACAATAAACGAATATGATCATAGAAATACGAAGAAGCTCCACAAAGGCTTTTTTCAACTGTGAATCTAGTAGACAGAAAGTGACAAATTTTATATTTTAAGGTGGGACTATTAATGGCATTATACCACCACCAACCTGCAACAATAGAACGTTTTCTAGTTTGTGAAGCAAATGCGGAAGGAGCAGTTATTGATGCAGGAACTTCTGTCCAAAAGCCATCAGGAGTTGCTATTGGAGTAGGATCATAAGGTAATGGTAATATGGGAGTATCTTTAACAAACAACAAATCAAGTGCTTGGGTAGGTGTTAAAGAAGAAAATTGATTAATAACATCTTTAGTATATACAAAACTTGATCTTCTTAATAAGTGTTTAGCAAAAACAGTTCCTAGAGCACTTGTTTTAGGGTTTAATGATGCCATAACTTCTTTTTTGTTAATTTAGACTAGCAAAGTACAAAAAAGTTTAAACCGTTTAACGTACTGATTAATATTTACTTAAAACAGTGTAAATTACCAACTATTTAATTTAATTTTTTTAGAATAGCCGATTCAGCTAGTGATGACATTACTTCATATCCTAACATATTAGGATGCACTCCATCGTTTGAATAAATTGACTTCAACCCCTTTTTTTCATCAACCATAGCTGAAAAATAATCAAGATAATTAATTTCATTGGCTAAAGCATATTCTTTTAATTTAGTATTAAGAGCCATAATTTTTTCTGCTGGTTGCATTCCCTTTTTCCAAGGAAAATCAGATGCAGGTAAAACAGAACATAAAATAACTTTTATCTGATTTGCTTTTGCCAACTCTACCATCGAAAAAATATTATTTGTTATCATTTCTAAAGTTGATGGTCCGGTATTACCCGCAATATCATTTACACCAGCTAAAATAACTACGAGTGATGGATTCAAATTGATAACATCAGCACGAAAACGAATCAACATTTGTGGCGTTGTTTGACCGCTAATTCCTCTATTAACATAGTGTTTTCCTGCAAAAAATTCAGGATATTGCTCAGACCAAAATTCAGTTATTGAATCTCCCATAAAAACAATTCTTTTCTGCCCTGAATCCAAAGGTTGAAGCAAAGCATTGTCGTTTCTATATTTATTTAAATTGGCTCTATCTTGAGCTTGTGATTTCTGTATCATACAGATAATAAAATAAAAGGTAATTATAAAGTTAACTTAAACTCTATATCTAATTGTAACCCGTTGGGTTTAATTAAAAAAAATCTAATTATTGACATAATAAAAAATTTAACCACATAGAAACATAGAAAAAAAGACTGGGATAGCCCAATTGCTTCGCCTGTTCGTCCCGCAAAACAGCGGGACTCGGGTCTTGGGTTCATATAGCTATGTTTTTCTCGAATTAAGTGAAACGACTTTCAAAATTCCCAGAATCTATGTTTCTATGTGGTTAAAAAAATCATGAAAATTGAATTACATCCAACGGGTTAATTGTAATACTTTTTTATTTCAAACTAATCAAACAAATCAGAAGACAAATAGCGATCACCACGATCACAAATAATGGCGACAATTACACCAGACTCTAGTTGTTCTGCTACTTTAACAGCTACCGCAACAGAACCTCCACTACTCATTCCTGCAAAAACACCTTCTTCTTTGGCTAATCTTTTAGTCATTTCTCGGGCTTCTTGTTCGCTCACTTCAATAATCGTATCCACTTTTGAAGCATCAAATATTTTAGGTAAGTATTCTTGAGGCCATTTTCTAATTCCTGGAATTTGGGATCCATCACTCGGTTGTGCTCCCACAATTTGTATGGCTGGATTTTTTTCTTTCAAATAGGTAGAAGTACCAATTATGGTACCTGTAGTTCCCATTGCAGAAACAAAATGAGTAACAGTCCCTTCGGTATCATTCCAAACTTCTGGTCCTGTTGTCTTATAATGCGCTTTCCAGTTGTCGTCATTTGCAAACTGATTGAGCATGATGTAACCGCCTTGTTTCATCTTATTATCTACGTAATCTCTAGAACCTATGATTCCTAAACTCGCTGGGGTCAAAATCACTTTTGCTCCAAAAGCTAACATGGTTTGAGTGCGTTCCTTGGTCGAATCTTCAGGAAGTACCAATTCTATTTCTATGCCAAAAAGCTGAGCAATCATTGCCAATGCTATTCCAGTATTGCCACTGGTGGCTTCTATAAGTTTGTCGCCTTTTTTGATGTCACCTCTTTCTAATGCGGATGCAATCATATTGTAAGCTGCGCGATCTTTGAGACTTCCTCCAGGATTATTGCCTTCTAACTTTAATAAAAGTTTTACATTTTTGTTTTTCACAAGATTTACACTTTCAACTAAAGGTGTATTTCCAATTAAGTCTAATAATCGTTGCGGCTTCATAATTATTTTAATTCTTTAATTTTCACTTCGGTAATTGTAGTATTGGTAACAAGCGATTTTTCGGGAATCGATTTGGTTATCCAAGTATTTCCCCCAATAACGCTGTCTTTCCCAATAGTAGTTTCACCTCCCAAAATGGTGGCATTGGCATAAATACATACATTTTTTTCAACGGTGGGATGGCGCTTTGAATTTTTCATGTCCTTGCTAACACTTAAAGCCCCCAAAGTTACACCTTGATACAACTTTACATTTTTTTCGATTACTGTCGTTTCCCCAATTACAATTCCAGTCGCATGATCTATAAAAAATGGGGAAGCAATGGTCGCACCGGCATGAATATCGGTTCCCGTAATTTGATGCGCGTACTCACTCATCAATCTCGAAAAAAGTAGCATATCTAACAAATACAACTCATGACTCAGTCTATAAATAGCGATGGCATAAAAACCAGGGTACCCCAAATAAACCTCATCGATACTATTGGAAGCGGGATCATTTTCTAAAATATATTCGGCATCCAAATTCAATTTTTCTAAAACCGAAGGAAGCATTTCAAGAAACTGATTCCAAGCGCCATCACATAATTCTGGTGTTTTTTTACAAGCAATTTTAGAAATTTCTTTGAATAAGGTTTCCAATTCTTCGACACTTTGATTTAATGGAGCATTGCTATCAAACAAAGTATAAAAAAGTTTTTCTGTAAAGTCTTCAACCTTTGTTTTTATACCATAATTAATAGATAAATGGCTCTTTAAAGCACTTATATTTTGAATGATTAGATTTTTTGACACAGTTTTAGATTTGAAATGTTAATTGACAATCGTAAAAATAAGATGTTTTTTTTAGAAAATGAGAAAATATATTCGACAAATCATTTGATTGTGTTGCTTGTAATAATTTTGATTAAAATTGATAGTAAGTTATTAAAAATAAAAAAGGTTATAATTCTAGCACAAATTTGCTAAACTTATAACCTTTTAACTTATAACCTTATAAACTTTTGCTTAATAAACAAAAATTGCTCTTTCGCTCATCATCTCATTCACTTCTTCAGCTACTGCTTCAATAACAGCTTCATTGGTATGATCTACTAAAACTCTATCGATTAATGCAACTATAGTCTCCATGTCTTCTTCAACAAGTCCACGAGTGGTAATTGCCGCTGTTCCTACACGAATACCAGAAGTTACAAATGGTGATTTATCATCAAAAGGAACCATGTTTTTATTTACTGTTATTTCAGCTCTTACAAGCGCATTTTCGGCATCTTTTCCTGAAATATTTTTGTTTCTTAAATCAATCAACATCATGTGATTGTCTGTACCGCCTGAAATAATTTGGTAACCTCTTTTTACAAAAGCATCTGCCATCGCATTAGCATTTTTTTGTAATTGCATTGCATAGGTAAAAAACTCATCTTTTAACGCCTCTCCAAAAGCTATTGCTTTGGCAGCGATAATGTGCATCAAAGGACCTCCTTGGTTTCCTGGAAAAACAGCTAAATCCAATAAAGATGACATCATTCTGATTTCTCCTTTTGGTGTTGTTAACCCCATTTTGTTTTCGAAATCTTTCCCCATCAAAATTAAACCACCACGAGGACCACGCAAGGTTTTGTGGGTTGTAGTAGTAACGATATGACAATGCGGAATAGGATCATTCATTAACCCTTTGGCGATAAGCCCTGCAGGATGAGAAATATCAGCTAATAAAATAGCGCCAACACTGTCAGCAATTGCTCTAAAACGCTCAAAATCCATATCACGAGAATAAGCCGAAGCTCCTGCAATGATTAATTTAGGTTGTTCTTTGGTCGCTATTTCTTGAATTTTATCATAATCTAATCTTCCGGTCTCTTTGTCAACACCATAAAAAGAAGGTGTGTATATACGTCCTGAAAAATTCACAGGAGAACCATGAGTTAAATGCCCACCGTGCGCTAAATCGAAACCTAAAATTTTATCCCCAGGTTTTAAACAAGCGTGAAAAACTGCAGTGTTTGCTTGTGAACCCGAATGAGGCTGTACGTTAGCATATACTGCTCCAAACAATTCTTTAGCTCTGTCAATCGCAATTTGTTCGATAACATCCACCACTTCGCAACCACCATAGTATCTTTTGCCAGGATATCCCTCAGCATATTTATTGGTCAAAACAGAACCCGCTGCTTCCATTACTTCATCACTCACAAAATTCTCAGAAGCGATAAGTTCTAATCCGTGAATTTGTCTTTCTTGTTCTTCTAAAATAAGGTCAAAAATTTGTTTGTCGCGTTGCATTTCTTTAATTTTAATTAATTTGACGCAAAAATACAAAAAAACGTTTGGTATATTATAAGTTTATGCTATATATTTGATTTGTATTTCTTAACAAAATAATCAACAATTTAATGTCTTTATCAGCCAATATCATCAATAGAAAATCATGGCTAGAAGTAGCTACAATTAGCGATTTCCCTATACAAAATATTCCTTTTGGTGTCTTTTTAACCAAGGAAAATGTGGTTACTGTTGGTACTCGTATTGGTGATTTTGCTATAGATTTAGGTGCCTTGCAACAATTAAATTATTTTGATGGAATAGATTTAACCGATGATATGTTTCTTCAAGATACCCTAAATGACTTTATATCTGACGGGAAAAAAACTTGGCGATTGGTTCGAAATCGTATTGCAGATATTTTCGACGAAAAAAATCCAAAGCTTCGAGAAAATAAAAATCATAAGGATGTTGTCATTTTTAAAATGGATGAAGTCGAAATGCAATTACCTGTTTTGATAGGTGATTACACCGATTTTTATTCGAATAAAACCCACGCAATCAACACAGGGAAAATTCGCAATAATCCTAGCGAAAATGGATTACTACCCAATTGGCTTCATATTCCGATTGGCTATCATGGCAGAAGCTCCACCATAATTCCTTCGGGAATAGCTGTAAACAGACCCATGGGACAATATTTACCAGAAGGTGAAACCACACCCGTTTTTGGCCCATCAAGAATGGTTGATTTTGAATTAGAAACTGCTTTTATTACCACCGATGCCAATATTATGGGAGAAAGAATCCCAATAAATGAGGCCGAAGATTATATTTTCGGAATGGTTTTAATGAATGATTGGAGTACTAGAGATATTCAAAAATGGGAATCAGCACCCCTGGGTCCTTTTTTATCAAAAAACTTTGCCACTTCAATTTCACCTTGGATAATTACCATGGATGCACTAGAACCTTTTAGAACAAAAGGTCCAAAACAAGACCCTGCTCCGTTCCCATATCTACAATTTAAAGGCAAACATAATTTCGATATTAATTTAGAAGTAAGTTTACTACCCGAAAATGGCCAAGAAACGATACTTTCAAAAACAAATTCTAAATATACCTACTGGTCTATGATTCAGCAATTAGTGCATCATACATCCAATGGCTGTAGAGTAAACTCAGGAGACATGATGGGTTCTGGGACAATTTCTGGAACTAGCCCAGACAGTTTAGGCTCAATGATAGAGATCACTTGGGGAGGAAAAAACCCGATTAAACTTAATGACGGAACAGAACGTAAGTTTTTGAATGACGGAGACACCGTTACTATAAAAGGCTATTCTAAAAATAATGGAGTCCGAATAGGTTTTGGTGAAGTAACAAGTAAATTACTCCCCCCTTTTGTGAGGAAGTAAAAGCTTATTTAGAACTACTAATTTTGAGTTTTTTCATAATTTAATTTCATTTTGATATGGGAATACAAATTGAAGCTTTTCAAATTGCTAATTATTCAATATCAAAAAATTTCGTGCTCAATTTCAATTTGAAGCCTATTCTGGCTCCACTTCGGAAGTATTTTATGTGCTATCAAACAACCGTTATTTATATGTTTTTGATTACGGTGTAGTGGTTTTTGCCAACTATGATGCTGTTGCCAAAAAATATTTTTTAGACTTTATCCATAAATCGCCAACTGAAGTCCAATTTTGACATCAACACTAGATTTAAAGATTTGGATTATCGATTGCAAATTATCGAGGATAATCTAACCCTTTTTACCGATGTTTTAAATGTAAGAGAAAGTACACGACTAGAATGGATCATCATCATTTTAATTGTAATCGAAATAATGATAGCCTTGTTTGTTCATTAAGAAGTTAATTTTAACGGTTGGCTGTAATTATTCAAAAGTAGGTTCGAGTGATTTTTTGTGTAGTAAAACCCGATAGCGAGGATTTGCAATCCGTGCCCACTATAAAAAGCATTTATAAGGCGGTCTTCTCGTATAATTTTTATATCTCAAAAATAGATAATAAGTAAATAAATTTTTTGAAAATTTAAACTATGAATGACAATCAAATAGAACAAGTAAAACAAATACTTACCGAATGGAATCCGCTTGGAGAATTTGCAGTAAATGTACCCGAATTGAATAATTATGATACAGAGGCAAAAGACCTAGCCTCTTACATCGATAAAAAAAGTTCAGTTAAAAAAATAGATCAAATTTTGACAGAAATTCTAGAACAAGCTTTTGATTTCCCACTCAATTTAGAAGAATCCTTGTTGTACGCTTCGAAAATAAAAAACATAATTTAATACCCCCCGAAGTGTCACATAAAAAAAATCTCTATAATTATCAGGTTTCAAAGTCACGACTTCGTAGCGATATTTAAATCAAATTAGCTGTTACGAAGAATTTAAAAATCGTTCAAGGCTTTTTCTATAATCACCAAACACTCCTGAATTTGCGCTTCGGTAATTACCAATGGAGGAGCAAAACGAATTTTATTGCCATGCGTAGGTTTAGCTAGTAAGCCATAATCTCTAAAACGAAGACAGATGTTCCAAGCCAAATCGGAATCTTCGGCACAATTAATAACGATAGCATTTAGTAATCCTTTGCCACGAACCAATTCGATTAAAGGATTTCTTTCTGCAATTTCGTTGAGCCCTTTTCGAAGTATAATCCCCAATTTTTCGGCATTTTCGGCTAATTTTTCTTCTCTTACTACTTCAAGCGCAGCAATAGCAACTGCGGCGGAAATAGGGTTTCCGCCAAAAGTAGAACCGTGTTGCCCAGGTTTTATAACATTCATAATCCTATCATTTGCCAAAACAGCCGAAACTGGATAAACTCCTCCAGAAATGGCTTTTCCTAAAATTAAAATATCGGGTTTTACTTCGGGGGTATTTTCGCAACCATTTTCGCAGGAACAATTGCCACAAGTGGCTAATAATCTTCCTGTTCTAGCGATTCCGGTTTGCACCTCATCAGCAATAAATAATACATTATGTAGTTCGCAAAGTGCTTTGGCTTTTGCCAAATAGCCTTCGGAAGGAACATAAACTCCCGCTTCGCCTTGAATGGGTTCTACTAAAAATCCAGCAATATTTGTCGATGATTTTAATACCTTTTCTAAAGCCTCAGTATCATCATACGGAATTTTGATAAATCCATCGGTAAAAGGTCCGAAACTTTTTCTGGCTGTTTCGTCATTAGAAAACGAAACGATTGTAGTTGTTCTTCCGTGAAAATTGTTTTCACAAACGATAATTTGTGCTTGATTTTCAGGAATACCTTTCACCTCATAGCTCCATTTTCGGCAGAGTTTTATAGCGGTCTCAACTGCTTCTGCTCCTGTATTCATGGGCAAAACCTTGTCAAAACCAAAATATTTTGTTATGTATTCTTCATAATTTCCTAATTGGTCATTATAAAAAGCACGGGAGGTCAAAGTCAATGTTTGGGCTTGTTGAATCATAGCTCCTACAATCTTAGGATGACAATGCCCTTGATTGACAGCTGAATAAGCTGAAAGAAAATCAAAATATTTTTTGCCATCGACATCCCAAACATAAACGCCTTCGCCTTTATCTAATACTACTGGTAATGGGTGATAATTATGAGCACCGTATTTATTTTCTTTTGCGATTAAATCTTCAGATTTAGACGAAATGATTTGACTTGTGATTTCCATAATGAGGGAGGTATAACTATTTTGTAACAAAATTATACAAATAGAATTGTTTTATGATACAAATAATTACTTTTGATTTACTTAAATTTTTATTTTAATTCATTTGATGAATTGTTTGAGTTTCTTTATAAAAAGCTAGACTTATCCAAAGTTTCCTTTAAAAAAAAAATGAATTAAATTTACATTTATCACAAATACAAATTTTAAATATTATGAAAAAAATTCTTTGTCTTTTTATCATTGCCTCTACTTTTTCTTGCACTTCACAAATGAGTACGGTTTCATCTACAGAACCTACCAAGTATCTAAATTCAATTAGCGCAAAGGATTTGAAAGAACACCTAACCATAGTCGCCTCTGACGAAATGGAAGGACGAGATACTGGATCAAAAGGACAAAAAAAGGCGGGTGACTATCTCATAAATCATTATAAAACCAACGGAATTTCTTTTCCAAAAGAGGCTGAAAATTATTATCAAAAAGTTCCTGCTACATTTTTAAATGGAAATCGCAGTACAAATTTACCTGATTCAGAAAATATCTGGGCCTTTATTGAAGGCTCTGAAAAGCCAAATGAAATCATTGTTGTTTCTGCTCATTACGATCACATTGGAATCGAAAATAACGAAATCTTTAATGGTGCTGATGACGATGGTTCTGGTACCGTAGCATTATTAGAAATTGCCCAAGCTTTTCAAATTGCTAAAAAAGAAGGTCATGGACCAAAACGTTCTATTTTGTTTATGCACATGACTGGAGAAGAACACGGATTATTAGGTTCTAGTTATTATTCGCAAAACCCATTGTATCCATTAGCAAACACCATAACCGATATTAATATCGACATGATTGGTCGCCACGATGAGTTTCATAACGATTCTAGCAATTATGTATATCTTATTGGCTCTGATTATCTTTCGACTGATTTATACAACATTTGTGAAGATGCCAACAAAAAATATGTCAACATCAAATTAGACTACAAATTCAATGATAAAAAAGACCCCAATCGTTTTTATTATCGATCTGATCATTACAATTTCGCTAAAAATGGGATCCCTTCTGTTTTCCTTTTTAATGGCGTACATGAAGATTATCACAAACCTTCGGACGAAATTAGCAAAATTGAATTTGATGCGCTTACTAAGAGAACACAATTGGCTTTTGTTATAGCCTGGGAAATAGCCAATAGAGAGAATCGTCCTGTGGTCGATAAAGATGGGAAATAGACTTTAGCATACCTTATATAACAAAAAAAGCCCCCCGACTTGCGGGGAGCTTTTGCGTTTTGGGTGGATGACCGGTTTCGAACCGGCGACCTCCGGCACCACAAACCAGCGCTCTAACCAGCTGAGCTACAACCACCTTCTGCTCTTGCGCATACTTTTCTTGCCTTGCTAGTAATTCTATTTCACGCACCGTTAGTACACCAGCACCAACAGCACCCCGCACCAGCGACTTCTTAGGCTTTACCCGCTTACGGGTAGGCTTAGCCTTCGGCTTAGACACACGCTTAACCTTCGGCTTGACGCCATTAGCCAGGCTTGTCGCCTTGTCGCTTGTTCTCCACTTATCAGAACTAACACGAACCGACCTTGTGGTGACATACCAGCCACCAGCATAGATTCCGCTCATAATAGATTCCG
>NZ_JBJXDQ010000085.1:0-4612 GCF_046155325.1 Flavobacterium sp. | reverse complement strand
ACAAACATCGGGGCCCCTGGCGGATGTGGAATTTGTAATTTAAACGCACTACTGATAAACTCCCCACAATCCCAAAAACTGCTTGCAGCCTCCGAGGTCATGATGTATACTGTACATGCAATTAAAGTAACCAACCAGCCCGTCCAATTATTAATTTTTTTGAAGTCCATTTTTGACCATTTTAGTAGTTGCAAACTTAATTGAATCTAGCCAAAATGGGAAATTAATACCCGGTTTAAGTAATTTTTAAGATTTTAAGTTTCCCCCAAGGTTTTTTACCTTTGTAGCCCATGAGCAAACAACAAACGGTCGCATTTCACACCTTAGGCTGCAAATTGAATTTTTCAGAAACCTCCACCTTGTCCCGACAATTGGAACAAAATGGTTTTGAAAAGAAGGATTTTGCGGAGAAAGCAGATGTGTATGTTATTAATACTTGCTCAGTTACGGAAAACGCAGATAAGGAATGTCGCCAATTGGTGCGTCGTATCCAACGCAGATACCCAGAAAGCTTTGTGGTCATCACAGGCTGCTATGCACAATTAAAACCACAGGAAATAGCTTCCATACCGGGGGTTGATTTAGTATTGGGTGCTGCAGAAAAATTTAACTTAATTAAACACCTCGCCAATTTAACCAAGGGCGATACTGCAAAAATTTGCAGCTGCGAAATTGATGACGTTTCCGACTTTCATAGTTCTTTTTCAGTAAATGATCGGACGCGTACCTTTTTAAAAGTACAGGACGGTTGTGATTATAGTTGTACATTTTGCACCATCCCATTAGCCCGTGGGAAAAGCCGAAGTAATAACATTGAAAAGGTAGTGCAACAGGCAAATGAATTAGCAAGTAATAATGTGAAGGAAATTGTTTTAACGGGTATTAATTTGGGTGACTTCGGAAAAGGTCAAACCGGTGGCAAAAAACACGATGAAAGTTTTTTTGATTTAGTAAAAGCGCTGGACCAAGAAACCAATATTCCGAGATACCGTATTTCCTCCATTGAACCCAATTTAATCACGAATGAAATAATAGATTGGGTGGCGAATAGCGATCAGTTCATGCCGCATTTTCATATCCCTTTACAAAGCGGATCAGATGCTGTTTTAAAATTAATGCAGCGCAGGTACTCCAGAGATTTATATCTAGAGCGCGTGCAACATATCAAAAAAATAATGCCGCATGCATGTATTGGCGTTGACGTAATTGTTGGATCACCTGGGGAAACAGAAGATTATTTTAAAGAAAGCTTAGATTTCATACATGCACTTGATATTTCCTATTTGCATGTATTCACTTACTCCGAACGAGCTGCCACCAAGGCTTTGACCATTAAGCCGGTCGTCCCTGTTCCCATTAGACAGGAGCGCAATAAAATTTTAAGGAATTTATCCTACCAAAAATTACAATATTTTACGGCACAGCATTTGGGTGAAACCAGAAAAGTTTTATTTGAGTCACCAAAAGCAACAAAAGAAAATCCCAACCAATTAATGCTGGAAGGATATACCGATAATTATATTCGTATTGAAACTCCTTACCGCGCAGAATGGAGCAATCAATTAGTGGACTGGACCTTGAGTTAAAGCTGACGAATGATGCCTGAATTACAATTTTATTAAAATAGTAATTTTTATACAACTGATATTTCAGCTAATTTAAATTCCACCATCATCATCATATTAATGCTTTGTAATTGCACAAACACTGTTTTTTTACCCGATCGAATCACTTCCCCTTTTTGACCCATAAATAAGCCCTGATTAATAGAAACTTTGGTTTGCGCTGGCAAATTAGTCATATTCACCACTTGAATTGTGGCATTGGCAAGACCTAAATATTTTCTGATGGTTTCAATTTCGTTGTCCCTTATGATGGCTGGCTTTTTTTCAAAATATAAAAAATTAACAACCCCAATGGTGCCTAATACTTTACTGTGCTCTTCCTTATCTATTTTTACAAAAACATAAGATCTAAATAAAGGTTCTTCAATGATTTTTTTTCGATCCGACCACTGCCTTTCTTTTTTTTGAACAGGGCACCAGCTTTCTATATTCGCTTTCAATAACAAGCCTTCCACCTTTTTCTCCCATTTTGACTTAGTATAAATAACATGCCATCTTTTCACTTTATCCAATGCTTCCACTTTCATAGTTCACTTTTAAATTAATTCGTTTTTTTCGCTACCCAGTTTTGTGCAAAAAAATCACCTAACAATTTACTTGCTTCATTAATCTGCGCATCCTTTGCAATTACCTTAAGCCAAGCTTGGTAACGATCCTGTTTGGTTTTGTCTGGATTATTATAAAACTTATTATAATCCGCTTTTAGGGCAGTTACCTGCATGCTATCTTTCAATTTTAAGCGATTGTCATTTTGGATCATTGTGCTTTGTAATTGCTTACGGAAAGCAATATACTTATCCAATTTTAAATGCACTGGGCGATCCATCTGGGTTGAAACCCAGGCAAGCGTCTTTTTGAACGCAATCATGGAGGTATCTTTTGCAATTTTGTCATTGGCTTTTGCTGCAATTGCTGCAATTGCGGAATTATTTGGCAAAACTTGAAATTTAGCACGCTCCATTTCATCCCAAGGCAAGGATGATTCATTGTCTTTTTCACGATACTTTAAAAACTCGTATTCATCAGGCAATATCACATCCGGCACTACCCCTTTGCGTTGTGTAGAACTACCAGTCACTCTGTAAAATTTTTGGAAGGTCAATTTTACAGCACCATATTCTGTCTGAATACCCAAATCATCTAAAGGTTTTCCAAAAGGAACATTTCTTTGTACCGTACCCTTCCCATAAGTGGAAGTACTTCCCATAATAATTCCTCGCTTATAATCTTGAATCGCGCCTGCAAAAATTTCACTTGCTGATGCACTAAATTCATTCACCATCACCACTAACGGACCGTTATAAATGGTCCCTGGCACTTCGTCCGCTAAGGTTTGCGACCTGCCTTCCTTATTTCTGATTTGAACCATTGGTCCTTGATCAATAAATAAACCTGCCATTTGGACTACTTCATATAATGATCCGCCACCATTGTATCTAACATCAATGGCGATCCCTTTTACTTTCTCCGCCTTCAATTTTTCAATTTCCTTTGCAACATCTCTTGCACATCTTGCACCATCTTCGCGCTCAAAATCGGCATAAAAATCAGGCAATAAAATATAACCGTATTTATCAGCACCTTTTTGAATGATGGCACTACGTGCGAAACCCTCATCTAATACAATCTTCTCCCGCTTCAAGGCAACTATCTTATAAGATCCATCAGGCTTACGGATTGTTAATCGAACTTCCGTACCTAAATTTCCCCTGATTAATTTTACTGCATCTGTAGTTTCATATCCAGTTACATCCACTGGCTCCTCTGCTCCCTGCGCTACCTTAACGATTACATCGTTCATCACCAGCTGTCCTGACTTCCAAGCTGCACCACCCGGCTGAATACTTGCAATTTTAATACCATTGTCATCCTGGGTTAATTGCGCGCCAATGCCATAAAAAGTACCACTCATTTGTTCTGTAAATGAGCGCTTTTCGACAGGCGCCATATAGTCGGTATGTGGATCCATTAAACCTGTAATGGTATTTAAAAAAAGCTCGAATCTTTTTTCTTTGTCAAATGTTTTTTCTAAACGTTCGAATCTTTTTAAATATTCTTTCTTTACAGAAGCACGTGCTTCTCTTTCCAAAGTTGAATCGGCCTTAACAACAAATTTTTCTTTTGTTTTATTTTTTTCACGCTCCTCTGTTAAATTAACAAACCTATCCAATGCTTTATACTTTAATATCTGATGCCAATAAGTATATCTTTCATTTTCATTCGCTGGCGCTGATTTCACATCAACATCCAATAAAACAGAATCATCAATGTTAAAATCAAAAGGTGATTGTACAACTTTTTCAAAAATTTTGCGTGCTTCCACTAACCTCTTTTCATAAATCACACTTGATGCCGGTTCAAATAAAATAGGCTCTCCATGAATTTCATCATCTAATTTTGTTTCATACACACGAAGTGCATTAATATCCGATTGTAAGAAAATATTTTTCTCCGGATCCAAGGCTTTTAAATATTCCTTAAAAACATCTTTAGAAAAATCATCATCAATTTTACGCGGACTATAATGCTCCGTTTCTAACAAATGTCCAATGGTAGATAGTAATTTACGATGACGGATTTCAGGCGACTCCCCGTTTTGTTTTTCAGTTGTTTTAAACGCAAAAAAAACTGCGCCAATAATGATCACTGCTGTGAATACCTTCCACTTATTTTGCTTTATGTATGTCATAATGTTTCGCATCTATATTTTCAAAAATAGCATAAAATGAGTTTGTATGTGTTTAATTTGAATAAAGGCCTCGTTTTTATGATAAAATTATAAAAACAGGAAAACTAATTTTATTCGTCCTTAAAATTACCTTATTTTTGCCCCCCAAATGGAGGGCGTAGCTCAGTAGGTTAGAGCGACAGTTTGTGGCACTGTAGGCCGTGGGTTCGAGACCCATCGTTCTCCCCCTTTTTAATCCTATTCTTACCAAACAACTTGTTAAGAATAGGATTTCTTTTAAAAATAGCCTTTATGGAAA
>NZ_JBJXDQ010000084.1:0-21044 GCF_046155325.1 Flavobacterium sp. | reverse complement strand
CCTTCGGCACACAGTTATAACGGGATTTCAAGAAGTTGGAATATAGCTAATAATTCCTTGTATCTAAAAGCAATTGGTGAAAATCAATTACCTAACGAAACAGAAATATTATCTTTAACAGACCGCTACAACGAATATATCATGACGGGTTTGCGAACCATTTGGGGTGTTTCTTTGGTCAGAATTTCGAATGAATTTGGAAATGAATATTTAGGCTATTTGCAAAAACAAGCACAAAAATATCTTGATGACAAAGTGCTTTCAATCGAGGAAAATGTTTTAAAAACTACCCCAAAAGGAAAATTTTTGACGGATGGAATTGCCAGTGATTTGTTTTATTTAAATAATTAAAAAAATCTAACCACTAAGTCCACAAGGAAGGCACAAGGCTCACAAATTTAAATATTAATTTGTGCTCTTCGTGCTAAAATTTGTGTTTTTCGTATTTAAATCTTAGCTATATTGAACTTGATTTATTTGCTATAAATTCAAAATAAGTTTAAAATGAATCTAGGAACTTTTTATGAATATTGTCTATCAAAAAAAGGGATAACCGAACATTTTCCGTTTGATCAAGACACTTTGGTTTTTAAAGTAGGTGGGAAAATGTTTGCTTTGTCCTCCTTATCAAAATGGAAAAAACAAATGCCCTATGTAAATTTAAAATGCAATCCTGAATATTCTCAGGAATTGCGGGGACAATATGATTACATCCAGCCTGCGTTTTATATGAGTAAAGTACATTGGAACACTGTAGTGATAAACAGCAACGTTCAGGATAAATTTGTCAAAGAATTAATTGACGATTCTTATAATTTGGCTTTCAAAAGTTTAACGAAAAAACACAAAATGAGATTCTTGACCCGAGGTAAAAAATTTACCGAACAGGCGAAGCAATTTGTGAATTAGGCATTACTTTTGCAAAACAGTTCTGAACACATTCAAATAAAATACTATGATCGATAATATTAAAAAATTCTTAAACGAGGAACAAGATCCAAAAGCCATTGAAAAAATCACCTCAAAACTGAATGATTTATTGATGAAAAACGAAGAGATTGGATATATCGCGGTTCAAAAAAAACCAGCATTGACTGTTCTTCCCGATAGTATTGTGATGACCAATAAAAGAATCATTATTTGCCAGCCCAAAAACCTAGGTCTTTCGATGAATTTTACTGACTTTACTTGGGACGAAATAGAAGGAACTTTTGTGAAAGAGAATATTTTAGGATCAGAATTTTCGTTTTCGACCAAAACACAAATTCAAGTTTCTATTGATTATATCCCGAAAATTCAAGCCAGAAAGATTTTTACCTATGCCAAAGAGCAATTGGATATTTTGAAAAATGGTTTTTCAAAAAAAGTGCCTCCAACTTTTGAATCAATCGAAGAAATTGAAACAGAAGAAGTAACGAGTTTCGCCGAAATAATTCCAACATCCAATTATTCAGAAACACTTCCCGAAAATTCATTATCAACCAGTGACATCAAATTAAACCAATTATCTCAAGAAGAACTTTTCGAAAAACTACAGAATTATAAAAAACTACTTGACAACGGATTAATTTTACAAGGTGAATACGACGCTTTGAAAAAAGAAATTTTAAGTTTGATATAGTTTTGAAATTTATTTTTATTTCTTAATCATTTTCCAAAACAAAATTCCCCAAGCCAGTATTAACAACAATCCGCCTATGGGAGTTATAAATCCTATTACTTTAAAATCAAACGAAGTAAGACTGTTTGTAGCTAAAAAATAGATAGATCCTGAAAAGAAAAGAACCCCAAAAACAACTAAATAATAAATAGTTTTTTTTGCTTTTTTAGGAAGTTCAGTAGCTAACCCAATGAACAATAAAAACAAAGCATGATAAATCTGGTATTTTACTCCAGTTTCAAAAGTAGAAAGTTCTTCAATAGTTAGCACTTTTTTTAAAGCATGTGCGCCAAATGCCCCTAAAACTATTGCAATCATTCCTAACATTGCTCCTGTAGAAATTATTTTTTTGTCCATTTTGTACTTTATTTGAATACAAAAGTATCATATAATAAAGCAATCTAAAAACATTTCTAATTAAATCAATTAAAAAGTTAAAATTTGTTTTGCGCTAAATTTGTTATATTTAAAACATTTATGATTATTTTTGTTATATTTATTGAATCATGAGAACCATAGTAATCCTCGGAACCGGAAAATCGTCATCGTCATTAATTCAATACCTTTTGAATAAGTCAGATGAAGAAAAATTGCATCTTATAATTGGAGACATTTCATTAGAATCTGCCCAAAATAAAACAAATAACCACCACAATGCAACCCCAATTGCTATAGATATTTTTGACAAAATTCAAAGATCAGCACTTATTCAAAAAGCAGATATTGTCATCTCAATGTTACCTGCCCACTTGCATATTGAGATAGCTAGAGATTGTATTATTTATAAAAAACATTTAGTTACTGCTTCTTATGTAAGCGATGCCATGAAAGAATTAGATGCAGAGGCGAAAGAAAATAATTTAATTTTCATGAACGAAATTGGTCTTGACCCTGGAATTGACCATATGAGTGCCATGAAAATCATTAATGAAATCAGAAAAAAAGGAGGTAAAATGATTTTGTTTGAATCTTTTTGTGGCGGTCTGGTAGCGCCAGAATCAGATACCAATTTATGGAATTACAAATTTACTTGGGCTCCTCGAAATGTGGTGCTTGCTGGTCAAGGTGGTGCGGCAAAATTCATTCAAGAAGGAACTTACAAATATATTCCCTATTGGAATTTATTTAGAAGAACCGAATTTCTCGAAGTAGAAGGCTATGGAAAATTTGAAGCCTACTCTAATCGAGATTCTTTAAAATACATTGACATTTATGGGTTAAAAGACATTCTTACTTTATACAGAGGCACGATTCGAAGATTGGGTTTTTCTAAAGCTTGGAATATGTTTGTGCAACTAGGCATGACCGACGATAGTTACATCATTGAAGACTCAGAAAATATGAGTTACCGCCAATTCGTAAATTCATTTTTACCCTATCACCCAACAGACTCAGTAGAAATAAAAATGCGTTTGATTTTAAAAATGGATCAAGACGACATCATGTGGGATAAATTACTAGAATTAGATTTTTTTAATCCCAACAAAAAAGTGGGATTAAAAAACGCCACTCCAGCTCAAATCCTTGAAAAAATACTTACCGATACTTGGACCTTGCAACCCAAAGAAAAAGATATGATTGTCATGTATCATAAATTAGGTTTTGAACTCAATGGCAAAAAAAAACAAATAGATTCTAAAATGGTTTATATTGGTGAAGACCAAACCTATACAGCCATGGCAAAAACTGTAGGATTGCCTGTAGCTATGGCAACCTTATTAATCTTGAATGGCAAGATTACAACTCCAGGTGTGCAAATTCCAATTCGGGAAGAAGTATATCTACCTATTTTGAAAGAACTTGAAGAATATGGCGTGGTGTTTAATGAACATTCGGTGCCATATCTAGGGTATAATCCTTGAAAAATAGGTTTAAAATAAAATTAATGTAAGAAAATTTTTAAATAAAAAAATTTATTACATTTGGTTAAAATGTAAAGTTTTTTTTAAATATTAAAATTATGAAACAAATCTTTCTATTACTGTTTATGGTTAATGTTACTATAATTTCAGCACAAGACCTTCGTTTGTTTCAAAACACTTGGTATTTAACAAAGATAGTTTCAAATGGCATTGATTATTTACCGCCAACTAATACAGAAGTTTCTTCCATTGGTTTAACTTTTATCCAACAAAATAATACTATCAGTACTGGTGTATGCAATTCGATGTTTGGGAATGTTATTTTTGGAAATAATCAAACTGATTTCTTTTTAACTGAATTAGGCATTACCTTAATGATGTGCAATTTATAAAGTAATAATATTTATGAATCACTGTATTTTAATTTCTTTATTGGTAATTATCCAAATAATAATTTTTCATATACAATCAACGAAAATCAGACTGTAAAAACATTAAGTATCAATTCATCTAGCAATAAACAAGCTATATACACCAATCAAAATTTATCAACTATCGATGTTAAGGAATTAGATTTTAAAGTTTTTTTTGATTCTACTGGAACGTTTTTGAATGTTGAATTAAAAAATCAAAATACAGAAAACATCAAAGTAGAACTCTTTGATAGTTTAGGGAAAAATTGCAAAAACGAATCTTTTAGTTCAGCACAAATTAAAATTTCAACTGCTGATTTAGCTAGTGGAATTTATGTTGTTAAAATCACAGCGGATAATCAAATTGCTGTAAAAAAATTCATAAAACCATAATTTTTAAATACTCCAACAGATTGCAAAATAATAAATGTTATTCTTTGCTTGGGTCATAATTATGTTTATATTTGCACTCACAAATTTCGCGGATATGGTGAAATTGGTAGACATGCCAGACTTAGGATCTGGTGCCGCAAGGCGTGTAGGTTCGAGTCCTATTATCCGCACAAAAAAAGCTTCTCAATCGAGAAGCTTTTTTGTTTTAATGGTATATTTATTTTTATCCTGGATCATTCATTTTGAAAGTATCCATAAAAGCAGTGGTGTAATCACCAGAAATATATCTTGGATCATCCATTAATTGTCTATGGAAAGGGATGGTTGTTTTTATACCTTCAATCACAAATTCATCTAATGCTCTTCTCATTTTGCTAATTGCTTCTTCACGTGATTGAGCAGTTGTAATCAACTTTGCAATCATTGAGTCGTAATTTGGTGGAATGGTATATCCCGAATAAACGTGAGTGTCTAAACGCACTCCGTGACCTCCTGGCATATGCAATGTTGTAATTTTTCCTGGCGAAGGTCTGAATTCATTATACGGATCTTCGGCATTAATTCGACATTCTATTGCGTGTAATTGTGGTAAGTAATTTTTACCTGATATTGGTATTCCTGCAGCTACTGATATTTGTTCTCTAATTAAATCATAATCTATAACCTGTTCAGTAATTGGGTGTTCTACCTGAATACGAGTATTCATTTCCATAAAGTAGAAATTGCGGTGTTTGTCAACCAAAAATTCTACAGTTCCAGCTCCTTCATATTGAATAAATTCTGCTGCTTTGACTGCCGCTTCTCCCATTTTTTGACGTAATTCATCTGTCATGAATGGAGAGGGAGTTTCTTCGGTTAGTTTTTGATGGCGACGTTGTACAGAGCAATCTCTTTCAGAGAGGTGACAGGCTTTGCCATAAGAATCTCCTACAACTTGTATTTCTATATGTCTAGGTTCTTCGATTAATTTTTCTAAATACATCCCGTCATTACCGAAAGCAGCGGCTGATTCTTGACGAGCACCTTCCCATGCTTTTAGTAATTCATCTTCTTTCCAAACAGCACGCATCCCTTTTCCGCCACCTCCTGCAGTTGCTTTAAGCATTACAGGATAACCGAATTTTTTTGCTATTTTTTTTGCTTCTTCAAAAGATTCTAAAATTCCCTCTGAACCTGGAACACAAGGTACTCCTGCAGCTTTCATAGTCGATTTGGCCGAAGCTTTGTCTCCCATTCTGTCAATCATTTCTGGCGAAGCTCCTATAAATTTAATGCCGTGTTCTTGGCATATTTTTGAAAATTTAGAGTTTTCAGAAAGAAATCCATATCCTGGATGAATGGCATCAGCGTTTGTAATTTCGGCTGCTGCTATGATATTTGACATTTTCAAATAAGACAAGTTACTTGGTGGTGGACCAACACAAACTGCCTCATCCGCAAATTTAACGTGTAAACTTTCAGCATCTGCGGTAGAATAAACAGCTACCGTTTTAATACCCATTTCTTTACAGGTTCTAATGATGCGAAGGGCTATTTCGCCCCTATTTGCTATTAATATTTTTTTAAACATCTTTTAAAAGTTAGAAGTTAGAAGTTAGAAGTTAGAAATCAAGAATGCAATTGATTTGAATCTAAATGTTGATTAATTTTCAAATCTGCTCCCGAAGCTTCGGGACTGAAATCTGCAATCTAAAATCTTAAATTTATGATGGATCTACTAAGAATAAAGGTTGGTCATATTCTACTGGTGACATATCATCTACTAAAATTTTAACAATCTTACCAGCAACTTCTGATTCAATTTCATTAAATAATTTCATTGCTTCAATTACACAAAGAACATCTCCTTTTGCAATAGTACTTCCTACTTCAACAAACATTGGTTTGTCTGGTGTTGGTTTTCTATAGAACGTTCCAATAATTGGAGATTTTATTGTAATATAATTTGAATTTTCAGCGGGTGGTGCAACAGGAGTAGTTGTAGCTGGTGCAATTTGTTGAGGAACTACTGCTTGTTGAATAACTGGGTGAGCAGGCATTTGTTGAACATATGTGGTTTCAGATACGTTGCCCTCTAAAGTTGTTCTTATGGTGATTTTTACATCATCCATTTCTAATTTAACTTCAGCAACTCCTGAATTTGCTACAAATTTGATTAGGTTTTGAATTTCTTTTAAATCCATAATTATTATTTTTAGTTTAAATTAAATTTTTTTATCGTAAGCCCACTTTAGATAAATTGATCCCCAAGAGAATCCACCTCCAAAAGCAGCAAATATAATCGTATCTCCTTTTTTAAATAAATGTTCGAAATCACTAAGAACTAATGGTAAAGTTGCAGAAGTTGTATTACCGTATCTTTCTATATTCATTAATACTTTTGAATCTTCTAAGTTTATTCTGTTAGCTATTGCATCTATTATTCGTTTATTAGCTTGGTGTGGTACCAACCAAGCCACATCTTCATTGATTAAATTACTTCTTTTCATAATCATCTCACAAGCATCGGCCATATTGGTAACAGCATATTTAAAAACTGTCTTACCGTCTTGAGAAATATTATGTTGATTATCTAAAACCGTTTGCTCTGAAGCTGGATAAAGCGATCCCCCTGCTGTCATTTTTAAAAATTCTCTTCCATCACCATCGGTTCTTAAATATTCATCTTGCAAACCTAAACCTTCATAATTAGGTTCAAATAAAACAGCTCCTGCTCCATCTCCAAAAATGATACATGTAGCTCTGTCAGTATAGTCTACAATTGACGACATTTTATCCGCTCCAATTAACAATATCTTCTTATATCGCCCAGATTCTATATAAGCTGCAGCGGTTGACATTCCAAACAAAAAACTAGAACAAGCCGATTGTAAATCATAAGAAAAAGCATTTTTTGCTCCTATTTCAGTCGCTACATAAGCTCCTGTAGATGCTACTGGCATATCTGGTGTTGCAGTTGCCATAAGTAACAAATCTATTTCTAGAGGGTCAATATTTGCTTTTTTTATTAAGTCTAACGCGGCATTTATAGCTAAAAAAGAGGTTCCTTTAGTATCGTCTTTTAAAATTCTTCTTTCTTTAATTCCTGTTCGGGTAGTTATCCACTCATCATTTGTATCAACTAATGTTTCTAAAATTTGGTTTGTTAAAACATATTCAGGAACATAGGCTCCAACTGCTGTAATTGCTGCTGTGATTTTATTCATTTTCTTCTACTTATTGTATTCAAATGGATGAATTCTAAAATTTTTAAAAGCTATAAAAATACAAAAAAATTATAAACTATACTGTTTTAAAACTTCTTATTTACATGAAAATTGCAAACAACAAAAAACTCCCACAAAGTGTGAGAGTTTGAAATATTATTTACTAAAAATATTAAGCAAGTGCTACAGATTTATCTATAACAACTTGACCTCTATAGTACATTTTACCCTCATGCCAATATGCTCTGTGGTATAAATGAGCTTCTCCAGTAATAGGACAAGTAGCTATTTGAGCTACTGTAGCTTTATAATGTGTTCTTCTTTTATCTCTTCTTGTTTTGGAGATTTTTCTCTTAGGATGTGCCATTTACTATATTATTTATCCGTTAATAGTTGCTTTAATTTGTCCCAACGTGGGTCAATATTTTCTTCTTTTGTATTCTCTTCTTTTAATTCTTTTACTGTCAATTCTTTCAGTATTCTTAAAGCTTCAGTATCTAAACTTCCGTCTTTAATTCCCGGATGAATCCGTCTTAGGGGTATTGAAAGCACTATCATTTCATAAATATATTGTGCTATATTTATTTGAAATTCTCCATGTGGGATAATGAGTAATTCTTCATTATCATTATTGAAATCGTCTCCAAAACGAACTATCATATTCATATTGCCTTTAATTGGCAAATCAAAATCTTCGTTAGTCATATCACAAGGAACATTAATTGTTCCTTTGTGCTTGAAAGCCAACTCCAAAAGAGTACTTTTTTTCTCTAAAACTACATTAACTTTAATATTTGAATTTTTAAATTCAAGATATTCAAAGTTTTGAAAGAACGTGTTTACTATTTGATATTCGAAATGATGTTTCCCTAGCTTTAATCCTATAAATGGAATTAAATATTCTTTAGTTTTGTCCATTTCAACAACAATTTACCCGAAACTTCGGGAGTGCAAAGATATAAAATTATTACAAACCTAATAACCTTATTTATCTTTTTTTATTTATACCTGTTTTTCTTTTATTTTTAGCGGTTTTTGGCTAATTTCTAAGTGTTGTATTCTTGAATTATAAATATCTATTGCTTGATAAACTGCCTCTTTAAATGAATTAAAATCTGCTATTCCTTTTCCTGCAATATCATATGCTGTACCATGATCTGGAGATGTTCTTACTTTATTTAATCCTGCAGTATAATTTACTCCGTTCCCAAAAGACAACGTTTTGAATGGTATTAATCCTTGATCATGATAGGTTGCTATTATAGCGTCATAACGCTCATATTGATTACTACCAAAAAAACCATCCGCAGCAAAAGGACCGAATACTAATGTTCCTTTATCAAATATTTTTTTTAATGCAGGTTTTAATATCGCATCTTCCTCTTTTCCAATAACGCCACCGTCACCACAATGTGGATTTAAACCTAAGACAGCAATTTTAGGTTTATTTATAGAAAAATCTTTAATCAATGACTGTTTAATTGTCTCAATTTTTTCAACGATTAATTCCTCAGTCAAATGTTTTGCTACTTCATTAATAGCTATATGATCTGTTAATAATCCAACTTTTAAACTATCCTGAACCATCAACATCAAGGCGTTTCCTTCAAGTTCCTGATTTAAATAATCTGTATGTCCTGGGAATTTAAAATCCTCAGCTTGAATGTTGTATTTGTTTATTGGAGCCGTTACCAATACATCTATTTGTCCTTCCTTTAAAGCTTTGGTCGCTGCCACAAATGATTTAATAGCATATTTACCTATTATATCATCATTTAGTCCAAAATTTATTTCAACACTTTCTTGCCATACATTCAAAACATTTAATTTACCCTGAACAATTTGATCTAATCTATCTATTCCATGAAGTATCGATGTAGATTCAAATGTTTTTTTAACAAAAGAAAGTATTTTAACATTTGCAAAAATAACAGGCGTGCATAATTCCAACATTCGTGAATCTTCAAATGTTTTTAAAATAACTTCGCTTCCAATACCGTTTAAATCTCCAATTGAAATTCCAACGATTATATTTTCTGCTTTTTTTATCATGACATCCGGTTATTTATTGCTAATTTTGAATTGCAAATTTAGTAAAATAAAACAAGAAATGTTTACAGGAATCATAGAAACACTTGGTGTAATTCAAAAAATAGAAAAAGAACAAAATAATTTACATATTACCGTAGACGCTATAATTACTAAAGAACTTAAAATAGATCAAAGTGTTGCGCATAACGGAATTTGTTTAACTGTAGTGTCTGTTGAAAATGATTTATACAAGGTAACCGCAATTGATGAAACAATAAATAAAACTACTATTTCAAATTGGAAAAAAGGAGATTTTATTAATCTTGAAAGAGCTATGAAATTAGGCGATAGACTTGACGGACATATTGTTCAGGGTCATGTTGACCAAATTGGAAGTTGTGTTACTGTTCTAGAAACAAATGGGAGTTGGCAATACACCTTCGAATATGACGAATCATTACAAAATATTACTATCGAAAAAGGTTCAATTACAGTAAATGGAGTTAGCTTGACAGTAGTGAATTCTAAAAAAAATGAATTTAGTGTTGCTATTATTCCTTACAC
The DNA here is from genome assembly GCF_046155325.1 of Flavobacterium sp. GTDB lineage: Bacteria > Bacteroidota > Bacteroidia > Flavobacteriales > Flavobacteriaceae > Flavobacterium. Next base: position 10,915 of record NZ_JBJXDQ010000084.1, on the reverse strand, counting down.
CTTCGAACATACTAATTTTAAAACTTTTGAAGTTGGCACAAAAGTAAATCTAGAATTTGACGTAATTGGAAAATATGTTTCTAGATTATATGCTAATAAATAATATTATATCCTTGTTTTTTTAATATTGTTTAAAACAACAAACCATCCAAAAAATAACGTAATTATAATTAAAATGGGCATGTGCTCGTCAATTGACAATCCTGGTGGTACTGGCGGTGCTTGATTTCTGCCGTTTGGTGGTGGTGGGTCGGGCGCTGCTAATACTGTTACTAAGCCTAGTATCAAACAGAAGAGTGAAATAAAAACTTTTTTTAAATTTATATTCATTTTTTTAATTAAAAACAATTATCCTTTTAATACTTAACTCTTAAAATTTTAAAAACAAAGTGTAAATTTACACGTTTATTAATTACAAAACAATCGTTGTGTCGACAAACAACATAGTTTTGCCGATAAAGCGCATTTTTTTTAAATTAAATAAAAAAAACCTTTCAAAAAATATTGAAGGTTTTTTTTGTGGTCCCACTTGGAATCGAACCAAGCACCTACTGATTATGAGTCAGTTGCTCTAACCGAATGAGCTATAGGACCTGTTATGAGGTTGCGAAATTACTATTATTTTTAATTTGTTGCAACTATTTTTAGAATTGATTTTTTAGTTTAAATTAAAGCAACTAACCTAAAGAATAAAAACAACTGATAATTAGAACACTACCTATGTTGGGGAGGAAAAAACTCAAATAATTTCCTGACAAAGTTCTATTAAAATTCCATTGGTGCTTTTTGGATGTAAAAAAACTACCCATTTATTATCAGCTCCTTTTTTGGGACCATCACCTAAGACAATAAATCCCTCTTTTTTTAAACGAGTTATTTCAATATTTATGTCTTCTACCTCAAAAGCAATATGATGAATTCCTTCCCCTTTTTTTGCTATAAATTTTGCTATAGAACTTTCTTTATCTGTTGCTTCTAGAAGTTCTATTTTATTTATTCCTGTTTTAAAAAATGCGGTATTAACTCTTTCGCTAATTACTTCCTCTTGTTTATATGCTGAAACGCCTAAAAGTTTTTCATAGAAAACCGAAGCGTCTTCCAAACTATTTACCGCAATTCCTATATGTTCTATTTTTTTCATTGATTTATAATGTTGTGAAAATATTTGCAAATTCCTTTAAATTCTTATTGTAAATATAAATAAAATTAAAGGCACTAAACTGCAATTATGATAGCTTTATGCCAAATATCGTTTTTTGAAATAGTTAAACTTTGTAGCATTAAGCCGTTGTAGCTCTAAAAAAATTGTATTTTTGCGCTATGGAAACAAATAGACAGAAAAAAATAGGTGGTGTTATCCAAAAAGATTTGGTAGACATTTTACAAGGTGAAGTTAGAAAAAACGGCCTTACAAATCTCATGATTTCAGTATCCAAAGTAGCTGTAACTTCAGATCTATCAGTAGCTACTGTTCATTTAAGCATATTTCCACAAGAAAAAGCGAAAGAAACTTTAGTTGCCATCAAAACAAATTCTAAATTAATCAAACACGATTTATCTCAAAGAGTTCGCTTGCAATTACGAAAAGTGCCTAATTTAGTTTTCTTCATCGATGACTCATTAGACTATATCGAGAAAATAGATACTGCTTTAGCATCCAAAGAAAACCCAATAGAAAACCGTGATCTATTAGACAAACGTAGATTTCAATAAATTGAACTTTTCACTATACATAGCCAAACGTTATATTTTTAGTCAAAGTAAAAACAATGCCATTAATATAATTAATCGCATTGCCAGCATGGGAATCATCGTTGGTGCCATGGCTTTGTTTGTCGTTTTGTCAGTTTTTAGTGGGCTTAAAGTTTTTAGCCTTTCCTTCTCTAATGATATTGATCCCGATTTAAAGATATCCACCACAATTGGAAAATCATTTTATATTTCCTCTGAACAAGAAGCTAAAATCAAAAAAATTGAAGGTTTAGCCTCCTATAGTAAAATAATTGAAGAACGCGTTTTGTTTACTTTTAGTGGTAAACAAGAAGTAACTTACTTAAAAGGGGTTGATTCAATTTACACCCATGTTACGGGTATTAAAAAAAACCTTTATAATGGACAATGGCTAAAGTCCGACACCTATCAAGCGGTTGTAGGATATGGAATTGCCAATAGCTTTTCGATGGGTTTACTTGACTTCAATAATCAATTAGAAGTTCTAGCGCCAAGACCTGGGAAAGGAACTATCAAAAATCCAGATGATGCTTTTAATAAGGCGGTCATTTTTCCTGTTGGGATTTATACCATCAACGAAGATTTAGATTCTAAATATGTTTTTGTCGACTTGGGTTTGGCTCAAGAACTATTAGAATACAAACCCAACCAAATTTCTGGAATTGAAATCAAAATGAAAAAAGAGGCAGACGAAGCCTTAATTATGACTCAACTTCAATCTATTTTTAATAATAAAATCACAATAAAAAACAGAGCCCAACTCAACGAATCCTTGTATAAAATGCTAAATACCGAAAATCTTGCGGTGTATTTAATCTTTACATTGGTCATTATAGTCGCTCTTTTCAACCTGATTGGCGCACTGATTATGATGATTCTTGATAAAAAAGGCAATCTAAAAACATTATTAAATCTAGGAACCGAAATCAAAGATTTGCGTAAAATATTCTTGCTTCAAGGAACGCTATTAAGTGTTTTTGGTGGACTTATTGGATTGATTTTAGGAATTGCAATTGTATTATTGCAACAGTATTTCGAATTCATTATGATTACCCCTACTCTCACCTATCCTGTAGTTTTTTCTCTTGAAAACGTTTTGATTGTTTTGGCAACCATTGTTACACTTGGCTTCATCGCTTCGCTGATAGCGAGTAGTCGCGTGAGTAAGAAATTATTGGATTAGAAATAAAATATTTTAAAATATTTTATTTCTAGTTTTCACACTACCTCATATCCTAAATAAGCATCTTCGATTTCATTCAAAACAGCGAATAATTCTTCTGGACGATCTAAGGTTACTAGTTGTTGCTTAAAGGGTTTAAAAGAGTGAATTCCCTTGAAATAATTGGTATAATGTGGTCTGGTTTCTACAATTCCGAGTCGTTCGCCTTTCCATTCCATTGCCCAAGTAAGGTGATTTCGCACCGCTTCTACCCGATTGACAACGGAAGGTTTTTCTAAATGTTCTCTAGTTTTGAAGTAATGTTTTATTTCATTGAAAATCCAAGGATATCCAATAGCGGCACGACCTATCATGATTCCGTCAATGCCATATTCGTTTTTATATTTTAAAGCTTTTTCGGGAGTATCGACATCGCCGTTTCCGAAAATGGGCATTGTAATTCTTGGGTTGTTTTTCACTCTGGCAATGTGTGACCAATCGGCATGACCTTTATACATCTGGGAACGAGTTCTAGCGTGAATACTCAAAGCAGCCACTCCAATATCTTGTAGACGTTCAGCAACCTCATCGATATTAATCGAATTATCGTCCCAGCCCAAACGCGTTTTTACAGTAACTGGTAAATGGGTACTGTCAATTACTGCTTTTGTTAAACGAATCATCAAATCGACATCTTTTAACACCCCAGCACCAGCACCTTTGCATACTACTTTCTTGACGGGGCACCCAAAATTAATATCTATCAAATCTGGATTTACAGTAGATACAATTTTTGAGGACATTGCCATGGCTTCTTCATCACCACCAAAAATTTGAATTCCAACCGGCCTTTCGTAATCGAAAATATCCAATTTCATTCGGCTTTTGATAGCATCGCGGATTAATCCTTCTGAGGAAATAAATTCCGAATACATCATATCGGCTCCATGCATTTTGCACAATCTACGAAATGGTGGATCACTTACATCTTCCATAGGAGCTAGAAGTAAAGGAAAATCAGGTAATTCTATATTGCCAATTTTTATCAAAAGATATTTTTTTGGCAAAAATACTAAAGATTTTCGATAGTTGATTAACGAATGCTGATTTCAGATTAACGAATTCTTAATTCATCATTCGTTAATCTAAAATCTTCAATCAAAAAATACCTATCTTTGCGAATAAATCATAGAATTACGCAGTTTGCGTGAGGGATAGAAGCGGTATCCTTTTGTGGAGCGAAAGCGCAACAAAAGATAGAGCGAATAGCCCGACCTGTAGTTTTTACGGAAGGTCACGCCCTACTTCGACTAAGCTAAGCTTGACATAAATTGACATCAAAAACAGCATGAAACACATACGGAATTTTTGCATTATTGCACACATTGATCACGGGAAAAGCACGCTTGCTGATAGACTTCTTGGGGCAACTCAAACTGTTACAGCTCGTGAGGAAAAAGCGCAATTACTTGACAATATGGACTTGGAGCGCGAACGTGGCATAACCATAAAAAGTCATGCCATCCAGATGGAATACACCTATAAAGGCGAAGATTATATCCTGAATTTGATTGATACGCCGGGCCATGTTGATTTTTCGTATGAAGTTTCCCGATCAATTGCTGCTTGTGAAGGAGCTCTTTTGATTGTAGATGCTGCGCAAAGCATACAGGCACAAACTATTTCGAATTTATATTTGGCACTAGAAAATGATTTAGAAATCATTCCAGTTTTGAACAAAGTCGATTTGCCATCTGCCAATCCAGAGGAAGTGAGCGACGATATTATTGATTTATTAGGCTGCAAACTCGAAGATATTATTCACGCTTCGGGAAAAACAGGTTTTGGTGTTGAAAATATTTTGGCGGCCATTATCGAAAAAATTCCTCATCCTAAAGGAAATATTGATGAACCTTTGCAAGCCTTGATTTTTGACTCGCATTACAATCCGTTTCGAGGAATTGAGGTTATTTTCCGAGTGAAAAACGGTCAAATCAAAAAAGGTCAGAAAATAAAATTTATGGCTACCGGAAATGAATATTTTGCGGATGAAATAGGCACTTTAAAACTAAACCAAGTTCCTAAAAATGTTATTTCGGCTGGCGATGTTGGGTATTTAATTTCAGGAATTAAAGAGGCCAAAGAAGTAAAAGTAGGCGACACACTTACCGATGCTAAAACACCAACAACCAATATGATTGTGGGTTTCGAAGATGTAAAACCTATGGTTTTTGCTGGAATTTATCCAGTAGATACCGAAGATTATGAGGAGTTGCGAAACTCAATGGAAAAACTGCAATTGAACGATGCTTCACTAGTCTTTCTTCCAGAAAGTTCGGCGGCATTAGGTTTTGGCTTCCGATGTGGTTTCTTAGGAATGTTACACATGGAAATCATCCAAGAACGATTAGAACGCGAATTTGATATGACCGTAATTACTACTGTTCCCAACGTTTCATATTTGGCTTACACCAAAAAAGATTCTGAGGTTGGCATGATCGTGAATAATCCATCAGATTTGCCAGAACCATCTAAACTAGACCGTGTAGAAGAACCTTATATAAAAGCTACCATTATTACCAAGTCTGATTTTGTGGGCAATGTCATGAGTTTGTGTATCGAAAAACGTGGTGTAATTACCAACCAAACTTATTTGACGACCGAAAGAGTGGAATTAAATTTTGATATGCCTTTGGCAGAAATAGTATTCGATTTCTACGATAGACTGAAAACGGTTTCTAAAGGGTATGCTTCGTTTGATTACACACCTATAGGAATGAGAACTTCCAAATTAGTTCGTTTGGACGTTTTATTAAATGCGCAATCGGTAGATGCACTTTCAGCATTAATTCACGAAAGCAATGCTTACAATATTGGTAAAAAAATGTGTGAGAAATTACGTGAATTGATTCCGAGACAGCAGTTTGACATCCCAATTCAGGCAGCTATTGGTGCTAAAATAATTGCTCGTGAAACCATAAAAGCATTACGAAAAGATGTTACCGCCAAATGTTATGGAGGCGATATTTCGCGTAAACGTAAATTGCTCGAAAAACAGAAAAAAGGTAAAAAAAGAATGCGATTGGTAGGAAATGTTGAGATTCCGCAAGAAGCGTTTATGGCGGTGTTGAAGTTGAATGATTAAAGCCCATCCTAAATCCTTCCCAAAGGGAAGGACTTTGTTGAAATAAATAAGCAAACCTGATGATGAAAATTGTCAGGTTTTTTTGTTTGCTACAATTTGTTTTTACTAACTTTTTTTTATGGAAACTATAAAATTAAATATTGATTTAAGTGTCAATTAATTGAAGCCGTGAAGCAACTTTCGCCTAAAGACCGATTGAAAGTTAATGACGCTATTTGGAATGAAAATATTGAAATTCCTATTGAACATCAACAAATTGTTTTAGACCGAATGGCAAAATCAGAAAAAAATCAAGAAAGACTTCTAGATTGGGATGAAGTTTCCAAAAGCCTTTAAGGACTTGCTCTTTCAATTAAAAATAGATGCTGACGCTTTAAATGACATTCAAGAAACTTTTGAATGGTATGAAATGCAATTGAAAGAATTGGGTTTACGTTAGAAAATCCAAGCCAAAAAGCAAATCAATTCTTTAAAAAAAGACCCTTGCCTTTTTAGCATAAAATACAACGAAATTCGGTGTAAGAAAATAGAAATATTCCCTTTCTTGATTCATTATTTGATAAATGAAAACTCAAATAAAGTTACTGTTTTTGCCGTATTTCAGACTTCTAGAAATCCTTAAATTTGGAATACAAGAAAAAAATAATTAATTCTATTTATCCTTCAACTCCTCAAACAATCTTCTCGCATCTTCAACATTGAATAATTGGGTTCCCTCGTTCATAGTAGCTGCCGAGCCACAAGCCACACCCCATCGCACCACTTCTTTCAGACTTTTATTTTGTGACAAAGCCCAAGTCATAGCGCCCACCATACTATCTCCTGCTCCAACGGTGCTTTTCTTGACCACATTAGGCGCAGAAACAAATTCAGTTTGTGTCGCTGTGACCAAAACGGCTCCTTGTGGACCTAAAGAAACTACCACAATTGCAGCACCTCCTTGTTCGATTAATTTCCTAGCAGCTGGTGCGACTTGATCCATTTCTAATCGCTCTACTCCTATTAATTTAGCTAATTCACCAATATTAGGTTTTACCAAATATACTCCGGCTTTTAAAACTTTTTGCAGGGCTTCTCCTGAAGTGTCAACAATTACTTTTATATTGGATTGTTTTGCAGTTTCGGCAATTTTTTGATAAAAGTCAGTTGGTAATCCTTCGTTTAAACTGCCACTTATAACTAGATATTTTGACTGTAACTCTTTGATGGTCGATAAAATAGTGTCTATTTCATCGGTGTATAATTCATTTCCTGGAAATCCAAATCGGTATTGAGCATTAGTTATCGTATCAAAACCTATAAAATTTTCTCTGGTCCAATTTTTAGTTTTAATAATGGTACTTTCAATTTTCTGATTGGTAATTAATTCTTGCAACATTTCACCTGAAGAACCGCCAGAAGTAAAAATACAAAGTGAATTTCCGCCTAACTTTAAAATCGCTTTCGAAACGTTAATTCCACCCCCACCAGCGTCGTATCTGGGTTTTTCACAACGAATTTTTTGTTCGGCAACCAATCCAGCAAAATGGGTAGATTTATCTAAAGATGGGTTAATAGTAAGTGTTGTAATTGTATTGTTTTTCATAATAGTTATCTAACTCGTTAAAGATGCGAAAAAATCTCTATAAATGGGTGTAATCTATGGTCAAAAAACTTTGTACCTTTGCCACTTAAAATTATTTTTAATAAACTAATAAAAACGAACGAAGATTGCTTCCGCCACGGCGGACAAGTAGTTCCCTCGCAATGACAATGATTGAAGATAAATCCCCACAAAGAACCAGTATTGCCCAATTAGGCGAATTTGGATTGATAGACCATCTAACCAAAAATTTCGAAATTAACCAATCTTCGACCCTAAAAGGAATTGGTGACGATGGTGCTGTATTAGATTTCAAAGACAAAAAAATAGTGCTTTCAACCGATTTGTTGATTGAAGGTGTTCATTTTGATTTGTCCTATATGCCTTTGAGACATTTGGGTTACAAAGCTGTCGTAGTTAATGTTTCCGATATTTGCGCTATGAATGCCAAAGCGACTCAAATCTTGGTTTCAGTTGCCGTTTCTAATCGGTTTCCACTAGAAGCTTTGGAGGAATTGTTTGACGGAATTACGCTTGCCGCTAATGAATATAAGGTCGACGTTATTGGCGGAGACACCACCTCATCACAAAAAGGATTAATTATTAGCATTACCGCTATTGGTGAAGCCGATGAGAATGAAATTGTATATAGAAATGGGGCTGGACAAACTGATTTATTGGTCGTGACTGGTGATATTGGAGCTGCCTACATGGGTTTACAGGTTTTAGAACGGGAAAAACAAGTTTTTAAGGTGAATCCAAATTCACAACCCGATTTAGATGCCTATACTTATATCATTGAACGGCAACTGAAACCAGAAGCTAGAAAGGATGTGCGTACTTTATTGCACGCATTAGAAATAAAACCCACATCGATGATTGATATTTCGGATGGATTATCATCCGAAATTATGCATTTGTGCAAACAATCAAAAGTGGGTTGTAATTTATATGAGGACAAATTGCCTTTAGATCCTCAATTCATGAATGTTTGTGAGGAATTTAATTTAGATGCTACAACAGTAGCTATAAACGGTGGTGAAGATTACGAATTGCTTTTTACAATAAAAATGGAGGATTTTGATAAGATAAAAGGGAATCCAAATTTTACGATTATTGGACACATGACTCAAGAAAGTGAAGGAATTCATCTAGTAACTCGCGCCAATACACGCATACCTTTAAAAGCGCGTGGATGGAATGCTTTGAGTGAAGAATAAAAAAAAGGCGTTTTAAAAAAAACGCCTTTTTTACTTTTTAGAATAACAAACCCATACTTTTGGCTCGTTTAATCATTTCATGATCTGTCCCCTCGTCTATTAGTATTTTTTTTAATTTTTTTCTTCTAATTTCAATGGACTCTGCAGACAATGGGATGTATTTAATAAAATCTTCTGGTTCTGTTCCTTTACTAATATGAAATAAAATTTGTTTATCGATAACATCTATTTCAGGAATTTCGATATTTTCTAAATCTATCATTTTTTGAATGGATTCACTGTAATATATTTCATTATTAACAATTTTATCAAAACCAAAAATCAATTCTTTGAAGTCTAAATCATTTTTTATAACCAGTCCGTGAGGATTTATAGCGGTAATAATGTTTTTTATTTTCAATATTTCGGTGAACATTGTTAATATAATAATTTTACACTCGGGCATGCGCTGATGTAATACTATTGCCAAATCTTCGCCTGAAAGAATCCCTTTTTCTGGATAAGCTGGCATACTAATATCCAAAAACGCAAAATCAAGATTACTAGTTTCAGGATTCATAATTACTTCATATGCCGATTTACAATCTTTTGCTTCTTCGTATTGAAACTCAAATTTGCTAGGAATATATCGGTTTAAGGTGTTTTTGTACCCAATTAATATAAATGGATGATCATCTACAATGAGTACTCTTTTTTTGATTTTTTCTGTTTCCACTTTGTTATTTTGTGTTATTCAGGATTTTATATCGGAACTGAAACTTCTATTACTGTTCCTTCTCCTATTTTAGATTTTATTTCGAAAGTCCCTTGACATTCATTCATCCTCGAAATCATGTTTTGCAAACCAATTCCTTTTTTACCTTTGTTGATGTTAAACCCTACACCGTCATCACTTATTACTAAAAACAATTTGTTGTTTTCTAGTCTAAATTCAATCTTGATCGAATTGGCATTAGCATATTTATTGATGTTTTGAAGCGATTCTTGAAGAATTCGATATAAATTAATTTTGACCGCATTACTTGCTAATCCCCAATCAATATAAGGGTCCATTGTTGAAAACAATTTGGTTTCGAAACTCTTTTTTTGCTTCTCCATCAATTCCTCTACGATAGCTACGAAGTTATTGATTAATTCTGATTTTTCCCTGCTTAAATCATGAGAAATTTCACGAATATCTTGTTCGATGTTTTTTAACTCTAAAATAAACTCATTCCTTGCCTTAATTCCTGTTTCATCCTGTAGTTCGTTTGCGCTATCAAGATTCATTCTCACGCCAAACATCCTGCCCAAAACACCGTCATGGAGCTCTTGTGCCACCCTTTGTTTCTCTTTTACCCTAATGGAATCAACGCTGTTTTGTTGCGAAATCATTAAATTATAAATTTCTTCGTTCGCTTGTTGCTGCTCTTGTTTGTAAAGTAACTCCCTATTTTTAGTTTTTTGTGCTTTGATAATGTATAAAAACATCCCTAAGATTAAAACTGACCCAAAAATATAGACTAAATTTCGATTCTTTGTCGTTAAACTAGAGTTTTCCTCTTTGACTTGATCTGTTTCATACTCGATACGGGTAAATTTTTCGCCCATACTGCGTTCTGCTTTTTGCAAACTATCGTTAATATGAATGTATTCTTTGTTGTACGCAACTGCTTTTTTGGGTTCTAAAACAGCTAATTGTTTTAGAGGCAACAATAGGTTACGAGCATTTTTAGATTTTCGAGCAGTAGCCAACGCCTGGTTCGAATAGGCTAAAGCTTTTACACTATCATTCTTTGCAGCAAAATACTCCGACAAATGAATTTTGGTGGTAATAACTCCTGAGGTCAAACCCAAACTATCCCGAATCCTTAGCGATTCATAAAAAAGTCCTGGAAGCCCATTTTCATCGCCAATTTTGAATCGCGAATAGCCCAGATTATCTAATAAAATTGTGTATACAAATGGTTTATACAAAATTACATCCTTTTTGTTTTCTAAGGCTTTTTCAAAATAGCCTATCGCTTGCCGGTGTTGTTTTTTATTTTGATATACAAAACCAATATTATTTAAAGACATCGTTTTATATTGAAGTT
>NZ_JBJXDQ010000083.1:0-9943 GCF_046155325.1 Flavobacterium sp. | reverse complement strand
CAGTTAGGTGACAATGACCCATTACCCGCACCTTGGATCCACTTGAAGGATGCAGTTGGTGCACCAAAGTTTGTAAAAAGTACGAGTACGAATGTAGGTTTTCGTGTACAAAGAGTTGGTGATTAACTGTCTAACGTCAGCATAAAGTGGACAAAATATTTTCTAAATTAGTAGAGAGCTTCCATCATTTACAATTTTTAATTCTTTTAACTTCCTTCCAATTGTCAGGAAGTTCCAGTTTTGTTCCATGCGGAGCAGTGAAAAGTGTGCGCTCCCTTTTTGCGCCTCTTTTACCTTAGAAAGAGTTATACAACGGGAGCAACAGCATTTCTATCTAATTGAAAATTAAACTGATGTGATATATTCGTTGTCTTCATAACCCTGAGGTCCCGGGTTCAAATCCCGGTCTCGCTTCATGAAAATCAAGGACTTACGTTAAATCGTGGGTCCTTTGTTGTTTCTGCGTGAGGTTTTTGACTTCTTTAATCAAACTAATAGGTTAGCTTACCTTACCTTATCATTTAAAATAATAATATGAAACATAGAATATTTAAAAGGTCATTCTTGGTAAATTGGTTTTTGATTCTTACTCTTCTACTTTTTGGAAATACAGCATACACTCAAATAACTTATGGTTCAAATAATGGTAATTATATAACTATTAAAAATGCAAAAATATATTATGAAGAGTATGGCCAAGGGATACCATTGATATTATTACATGGTGGATTTGGATCTATCAGCCATTTTAAAGATATAATCGAGCCATTATCAAAAAAGTATAGAGTAATTGCTATGGATAGCCCTGGACAAGGGAGATCTGAACAAATAGATTCGATGAGTTATCAAATTTATGCTAATTATTATGCCGAATTTATTGATAATTTAAAATTAGATAGTGTTTATGTTTTAGGTTGGAGTGATGGCGGCAATTCTGCATTTATACTAGCTTATGATAGACCAGATAAAGTAAAGAAAGTAATTGTAAGTGGTGCCAATAGTGATACAGACGGATATCAAGATGGCGTTTTAGAAAACATGAAAAGTCATTTAGATCCAAAAAACATATCAGATGGGGTAAGAACTAGATGGTTACCTGATTTTTTAAATAAATCACCTAATAAAGATAATTGGGAGAAATCATATAAACAGCTTTATAATATGTGGGTTACTAAAGAAAAGATTAGCGATGCCCATTTAAGCAACATAAAAAGTAAATTTTTAATCGTTTATGGTGATAAAGATGTTACGAAACTTGAGCATGGACTTCATATTTATAAAACAATCAAAGGGAGCGAATTATGTATACTTCCTAATACTACACATTCTGTATTTAAAGAAAAACCGGATTTAATTACTAGTATTATATTAAACTTTCTAGATAAATAAATAGTATTATTAAATTATTTTTTAAGTTTAAATTTCAAAATCTTCATTCCGATAATATCACCAACGTAAATATTACCTTTACTATCAATTGCTAAATCATGGAACCAGGAAGTAGTTCTTTTGGTGGAGCCATTAGCTCCAAAATGATTTTTGGCATGTTGAGATGAATCAATTTCAAAAATTGTTGAACCATTTACTGTACTATCTTTTTTCTTTGTTGGATCATAGTCTATGGCGAAGAGTTGGCCTAAATTATCAATAGCAATTGAGGGCAGTTGTTTAACCTGCATATCATTTTTTAATTCCTTTAAAAAATTGCCATTTGCATCAAATAATTGAACTCTGTTGTTTTGCCTGTCAGCAACATATAAAGTATTGTTTTTATCAAGAGCTATTCCATGAGGTATTATAAATTCTCCAGGTTTATTACCATAAGTTCCCCATGATTTGATGTATTTTCCTGAAGAAGAAAATTTAACCACTCTGCTATTACCATATCCATCACTTACATAAAACGAACCATCATCGGCTACCGCAATATCTGTAGGGAGATTAAAATGTAAAGAGTCATTGCCCGATACTTTTGCTACTCCTAATTTCATGAGTAATTTTCCATCATGACTAAATTTGAAGATCTGGTGAAGTGCCACATCTGTTAACCAAATATTATTTTGATTATCTACTGTTAACCCGTGAGGCATAATAAAAGCATTTGCACCCCAAGAATTGATGATTTTACCAGATTCGTTATCAAGTTCAAGTATTGTATTGTTTGAAATAGCCGAGTCTGGGAATGGGGAAGTCCACTTGCGCCCTGCTCTATGAAAAACGAATATGTGATCATCTTTATCAATACTAATGCCAGTTGGTTGCCCTAAATAATAATTTTTACTTAGTTCAGGCCAGTTGTTTACTAATTCATAGTTAGTAGTACTTGTATTATTTTTGGTAGTTCCTGATTGGCAAGACAACACGAAACTTATTATCAAAAGTGCAAAGAATAATTTCATTTTTTTTATTTTTGTTAGTTTTTTATTTTTCTTCTGTTACGATAATCCTGTATCAAAAGATACACATAATAAAAATAATTTATATTTAATACTTGCGTAAACCTAAGACCTTCTATTTGCGCAAATTGGTTTTTTTCTGAAAAACTAACCCTAAATAAGGCAAGGTCTTACTTTAAATGGTACTCGTCTTTAATAAACTCTATCAGTTTTGAAGACTCATTCATTAATACGATTTCTTTTTTTCTAACCAATCCGGTGTGATTTCTTACATAATGAGCATGAGAAGCCAGTAAATTAATTTGGTTAGGGTCGTTATTGAATAATTTAGGGCTTCCTTCAGGGTATTCAAAAATATCTTCTCTTTGCATTTCCTGAAAAACTAGTGGGTTGAATACGACCATTACTTGCTTTCTATAATCGGCCATAATTATATTGTATTCATGGTCATTTAGGTATAAAACCTGTCTCATTAAAAGGTCATATTGTAGTATTTTATCTGAAATTTCTACATTGCTAATTAATCTAAAATTACCTGAATTTCTTAATTGTTGAATGGTTCTATCATTATATGACCAGTGATTCTTTCTTGATCCGATTCTAGCTAGATAATAAATACGTCCTGTTTCATTTGAATAATTGGGTGATTTTAATATCTTTATTAAAGTATCAAAATTTGCTTCATTACTTTTTCTAATTTCAATATCTTTTTCTAAGTTGGTTTTATCCAATTTAAGATCTTCAATTAAGGTATGGATAAATTCCTTTTCTCTTAGCCTTTCAACTTGATGTTCACGAACATTTTCTGCGAAAAATCCTAATGTTACTGCGGCAAATAACATCAAAAATTCTATAATATATTCATTCCATTTTTTTTTATGAGATAGATGATGAGGGTGGTGTACTTCCATTTTTTTATAGTTGAAACTAAATTTAATTAATAATTACGATATAAACATCTTGCAAAAGAGACCATATTATAATGATAATCTAAATAACCACTGCGTGAGGAAATTACCCCCTGAATTCGGTCAAAATCGGTTGATTTCGGTTTTCCCAAAACACAACTAACTACAAATCAATGCCTTCTTTTTCTCAAAAAATCTTCATAACCTGAGGTCCCGGGTTCAAATCTCGGTCTCGCTACATGAAAATCAAGGACTTACGTTAAATCGTGGGTCCTTTGTTGTTTCTGCGTGAGGTTTGCGTGAGGAATCACAATTTTTGATACTACAATTTTAATGTAAACTAGAACAGATTATAAACTATTTGCATTTAGTTATTAATTAACTTAACTTAATTTGACTTTGACTTTTTTATAGGGTATATTTACTTTTACTTTAAAGATAGACTATGAATAAAATTATGTACGTCATTGCGCTTTTTTTGCTAACCTTTAGCAGCGCCCAAGCCCAAAACACTACCGTTTCGGGTAAGGTTAGCGATTCTAAAGGAGCACCCTTGGAAGGTGTTACCATTAAGGAAAAAGGAACCAATAATGCAACCAAAGCCGATGCGAATGGTGCGTTTAAAATTGTTGTAAAACAAAAAGCAGAACTTCAATTTTCGGTAATAGGATTTGCCACAAAAGAAGTGAGTGCTGCAAATGCTTCTAACGTATCTCTAACCGAATCTGTAGACGACCTATCTGAAGTAGTTGTTACAGCATTAGGTGTAAAAAGAGAAAAGAAAGCATTGGGATA
This sequence comes from Flavobacterium sp., assembly GCF_046155325.1. GTDB lineage: Bacteria > Bacteroidota > Bacteroidia > Flavobacteriales > Flavobacteriaceae > Flavobacterium. The sequence goes on along the minus strand of NZ_JBJXDQ010000083.1, from coordinate 5,844 downwards.
CTCTATTCAAGAAGTAAAAGGCGAAAACTTAACGTTTGCAAAATCAGTTGACGTGAGTTCCTCTTTAGTAGGTAAAGTAGCAGGTGTTAAATTAATTGGATCACCAAGTTCTACTTTTGACAATGCAGACATTATTATTAGAGGTGTAACTGGACTTGGCTTAGCTGCTCCCATATTTGTAGTGGATGGTACAATTACCAATCAGTCTGCTGTAATTATGGATAACATTGAAAATATTTCTGTGTTAAAAGGACCTGCTGCCACTGCACTTTATGGTCAACGCGCTGCGAATGGTGCGGTTGTAATTTCAACAAAAAAAGGAGCTAGAAAAAAATATACAAGTGTTGATGTTAACCTTGGAACAACATTTGAACAAATCGCATTGATACCTACATATCAAAATAGCTATGCGGGCGGAAACGCTTCTAGTGCTTCAGTTCCAGGTACATCCTATGATGCACAGGGCTTCCCAATTTTTAAATACAATGCGGCTATTCACCCTGTATCTTGGGCTTCATTTAATGGACAAAAAATGCTTGACTATGGTGTAGATGAAAGTTGGGGACCAAAATTAGATGGTTCTCAATACCGTCCTTATTGGAGCTGGTTTCCAGGAGATGAATTTGGTCAAACAACAGCACTTGTTCCTCAGCCGAATAACGTAAGGGACTTTTTTAAAACTGGTATCAACTCGAATAATTCAATTGCTTTAACCAATGGTTCTGAAAACCATAATTTTAGATTTTCATATCAAAATCAAAATAGAACTTTAGTGATTCCTAATGCTTCTAGAGACCAACATCAGTTTGGATTAAATGGTTCTTATGATATTGGATCTCGTTTTACAATTTCTAATGACATCACATATACAACGTCGAAAACAAAAGGACAGCCTAATGAAGGTTACTTAAATGATGGTACCAACATTACGCAAAACTTTAACCAGTGGTTTCAAAGACAATTGGATATTAAGCGTATGAGAAATTATCGTGAAGCAGATGGATCTTTAAACAGTTGGAATATTGGTAACCCTAATTCTACTGGCAACTTAAAAACTTTGTTAACGCCAGCTTATTGGGATAACCCTTATTTTATTGCTTATGAAGATTATAATACCAATAAAAACAGCAGATTGGTTGGTAACATTGGGTTAAATGCAAAAATTAATAGTCATATTAATGTACAGTCTAATGTAAGAATTAATACATATACCAACGAAACAGAACAACGTATGGCTGCTGGTGGTTGTGAGATTAATTCTTATGGTTTGTCTCAAAACCAATACCGTGAGTTGAACTACGAAACCAATATGATTTATAAAAATAAATTTGGTGCCTTTTCTGTAGATGGTTTAGTGGGTGGAAACGCTCGTAGTAACTATTACTCTCAGTTGACTATGGCAACAGCGGGTGGCTTAAGTTCTGTAGATTATTTTGACATTGCTGCTTCTGTTTCTAGACCTGCTGTTTCTCGTTCTTATGAAAAGAAAAAAGTAAACAGCGTTTATGGAAAAGCTTCATTAGGTTGGAAAGAAATGTTGTTTGTTGATGGAACATTAAGAAACGACTGGTCTTCTTCTTTACCAGCTAATGCAAACTCTTACTTATATCCTTCATTAAGTGGTAGTTTCATTTTTACCGAATTGCTTAAAACAAACTGGTTAAGTTATGGTAAATTAAGATTGTCATACGCTTCTGTAGGATCTGATTTAGCTGCACACTCTTTAGACTTGTCTATTTCAAACGGTAGTTTTTATGGATTAAATCCATCAGCTACTATTGGGGATCAATTTAGAGGAGGTAATATTAGACCCGCATTAACAAAAGCATACGAAGCAGGTTTTGAATTGAAATTCTTTAAAAAAGTTGGTTTAGATGTAACCGTGTATGAGAATAACAATACCGATCAAATTTTAGGTATTTCTGTTTCTCCAGCAAGTGGTTTTTCTACCGCTCAAATTAATGCCGGAAATATTCAAAGTAGAGGTATTGAAATTTCAATCAATGGTAAGCCTATACAAACAAAAGACTTCTCTTGGGAAACAAGTGTAAACTTTGCTAAAAACCAAAACAAAGTTATTGAACTGGCTTCAGGTATTACTTCTTACGTATATTATTCTACAACTACTGGAGACGTCCGTTTAGAACATAGAGTAGGTGGCGATTGGGGTGTGTTTTATTCAAGAAAATGGAATCGTAACGCAGAGGGTAAAGTACTTATAGACGCAACTGGTTTGCCAACTTATTCAACCAACCAGGAAATTGGGAATGTACTACCTAAGTTTACAGGCGGGATGTTTAACACGTTTAAATACAAAAATTTTGATTTAAGCATGTCAATGGATTTCCAAAATGGCGGTTTATTTTCTTGCGTAACTCGTTATTATGGAACAGGTGCTGGTTTAACAGCAGAAACTGTGGGTGTTAACGATAAAGGAAATGATTGGAGAGATTTTCCAGGTGCTTACACTACAACAGGTGGAAGTGATGGCAAGGGTGGTATTCGTATTCCGGGTGTATTTGCCCCTGGTACTGCGCTTGCTGGTCAAGAAAATAACAGATATATTTCTGCAAGAGCATATTTCTACACTTCTTTACAGCGTGACGCAAGCAATTATATTCTAGATGCTTCTTACATTAAATTACGTGAAATAAGATTTGGTTATACTATACCTTCATCTGTATTAAAGAAAGTGCCATTTGCAAAATCTGCAAATTTGGGTGTGATTGTTCAGAACGCTTGGTTGATTTGGGCAAACACAAAGAAATATGGTATCGATCCATCTGAGTTAGAGTCATTCTACAGAGAAGGTGGTCAGTTATCTTCTACACGTCAGTATGGTCTTAATCTTCGTGTTTCGTTCTAATTCAAATGAGCTCAACAATAAAACAAATGACAATGAAAAAAATAATTATACTAATTGCAATTATAGCTACGATGCAGAGCTGTAATAAGTTTGGAGATACCAATGTAAGTCCAACGCTATTAACTGCTGCATCTACAAAAGCGTTATTAACCAACTCAGAGCAATCTATTAAAGGCCTTGTTTTTGGTACGCGCTACGCAAACTTTTATATTCAGCACTTGTCCGAAGGCCCTTATCCTGGTTCTTCTTTGTACAGTGATAGAAACGTAAGTTCTGGTTCTTTTTATACTGGACCACTTTACAACTTGCAAACTATCATTGATTATAACAATAGTGGCGACGCAAGCTCTGTAGGTAATGGTTCAAAAAATAATCAGATTGCTGCTGCTAGAATATTGAAAGTTTATTTTTATATGCTTGCTACAAATATCTGGGGTGATTTGCCTTATAGTGATGCGTTAAAAGCAAATAAAAACTATACACCAAAATATGATTCGCAAAGCGATATTTATACTGCTTTGTTCAAAGAGCTTACAGAGTCTGGAGCTCAAATTAATACAGCAGAGCAAGGCGTTGTAGGCGATATTTTATTTAATGGAGACATGGCTGCGTGGAAGCGTTTTGCCAATACCATTAGAATGGCGCTGGCTATTAATGTTTCAAAAGCAAATGCAGCTCTTGGTAAAACTGAATTTGCAAATGCTTTAGCTGCGGGTGTAATTACCAGCAACACACAAAACATTATGTATAAGTTTGTTACTGGCGACCCTAACAATTACAACCCTTGGTATGATAACTACACAGTAAGTAAAAGAGATGATTATGCAATTAGTAAGACAATGACTGATTACATGTCTGTTAAGTCTGATCCTCGTTTAAGCATTTATGCCGAAACATTGGCGGGCGGTGTAATTAAAGGTTTGCCTTATGGTATTTTAGCTACGCCTATTACCAATGCTTATAGCAGAATTGGTAATACACTTAGAGACCAAGGTTCTCCATTACCAATTTTTACCTACGCACAAGTTTTATCTTGGCAAGCAGAAGCTGCTAAGCTTGGATATGTAACAGGCGGAGATACCGAAGCAGCAGCAAAGTATTTAGCTTCAATTAAAGCGTCTTGGGAGCAATACGGTGTGTATGATGCAACTAAGTATGCAGCTTACATTGCCACTGTTGCTTACACAGCAGCAACTGGACAGAAACAAATTGTTACAGAAAGATGGGTGCATACCTATTTAAACAGTTGGGATTCTTGGAATGACTGGAGAAGAACAGGTTTCCCTGTTTTAACTGCAGCCCCGACAACAGTTGATTCTAGAGGTATTCCTTTTCGTTTAAGCTATTCAACTAATGAACCTTCTCAAAATACTGCCGCATATAATGATGCGATTGCTAGACAAGGCGCAGACGATAACTACACTAAAATGTGGTTGTTCAAATAAAGAGTTGAGAAACTTTTATTTTATCAAAGAGGCCGCCATTAAGTGTCTAACTTTTTTGGGGCAGTCTAATTGGGCGGCCTCTTTGATTGAGTATTTGTAGGAATAAAAAAAGAGACCCCTATCACTAGAGGTCTCAGTCGTATTTTTCCAAACTTAAAAATTATCTAAACAATTTGCTATAATATAATTTTTATTACACCCTTTCTTTGAAAGGAATTAAACAAAGGGTATTATTTTTTTACTTTTTCGGCAGCTTCACTTGCTAATTTGATATAACTACCTGCATCAAAAAATTCATTCGCTGAAACAATTTTATGGTCGCTATTAAATTTAAAATAAGCATAGTATTTCATATCAACTTTGTCTCCGTTTAATAATACCATATTCCATTCAACTAATGAACGAACACCTCCATCAGGTTTAAATGTAAGTGTATCTACAGTAGGTAAATAAACAACTTTAGTTATTTTAAACTCCTTTGTAATCGAATGGAAACCTACCAAATTTTTTCTAGATGCTGCTTTATTGGAAGAGGTATCACCAAGAACTGGAGAATTAAACTTCGCGGTATCAGCAAATAATTCAGACCAAGCATTTAAATCGTTTATAATAAATGAATCAAAAGCTTTTTGAACTACTTTAGAATTTTCTTTAAACAATGCAATGTTAGCATCTACAGTTTCAGTTTTTGTTTCTTGGTTTGTACAAGCAATTAATGATGCTGATACAAGAAAACATAATAATAGTTTTTTCATATTTTTTTATTTTGTTAATGTTTAAATATATTTAAAATTGCGATATAATAAAGTTTCAAATTATGCACATAATAAAATGATAATCTAGATCCCTCTGCGTGCCGAAAACACCCCCTGAATTCGGTTCAAATCGGTTGATTTCGGTTTTGTGAAAACGTAACTAACTACAAATCAACGCTTTCATTTTCTCAAAAAATCTTCATAACCCTGAGGTCCCGGGTTCAAATCCCGGTCTCGCTACATGAAAATCAAGGACTTACGTTAAATCGTGGGTCCTTTGTTGTTTCTGCGTGAGGTTTGCGTGAGGAAAACCGGTTTTTTGAGAAAAAATGAATGATAACATGGAAGGAATTTTAGAGTCCAAAAACGCCTTATTTTAAGTAACTTTATAGTCAATTCTGAATATGAATATCGCACCAGTTTTACATAAAGCGTCATTAAAATCATTTGACGAAAAAATGAATGATTTGAACTATTGGTTAGCTCAACCTTTGATAAAAAGGCTTGAAGCGGTGACATTTTTAATATCTCAAACTGTAGATTTAAAAACTACTAGGATGGATAAGTCATATGTAGTAAGAAGAAAACTGAAAGCATGACATTAGCCCAAGATTTTGAAGATTTTGTAAAGCTCCTTAATAAAAACCAGGTTGATTATATGGTAGTTGGTGGCTACGCATTAGCGTTTCATGGCAAACCAAGACATACTGGAGATTTAGATATTTGGATTAATAGTTCAGAAGCTAATGCAGAAAAATTAGTAATTGCAATTAAAGAA
>NZ_JBJXDQ010000082.1:0-4371 GCF_046155325.1 Flavobacterium sp. | reverse complement strand
TTTCGGCATCTTCTATCATTGCTAACGCAATCCTGTCTTTGATGCTGTTTCCTGGATTCGATCTTTCTAATTTAATCCAAACTTCTTTACTGTTTCCAAACAACTTGTTGATTCGAACCACGGGTGTTTTTCCAATGGTTTCTAAAATGCTTTTTGCTTTCATATTTATTATGTTGAGATTTGAATAGTATATTTTTTGCTTTTTTAAGCAATGGCTAATTTACGAAAAAAAATGGAGCGGATTAATTTGGTGTAGAAACAAAAAACTCCTTAGATTTTTTGTGAGAATATGAAATTAATATATTTTAATATACAAATTTGCATATATACAAATTTGTATATATATTTGTATTTTAAATTCATTAATTATGATTAAGAACACAACAGGCTCTCCTGTAGAGGGAAAAGATTTTTTTGGGAGAGAAAAGGAATTTGAATTTGCATTGAAACATATTCAAAAAGGAAATTCGTTAATACTTTCTGCCCCACGGAGAGTAGGTAAATCTTCTTTGGCAAAAAAAATATTGGAAGAAGCTAAAAATATGGGTTGGAATACATTAGAAATAAACTTGGAAGAAATTAAATCTGAAGAAGGATTTTTGAAAATTTTTATTAAAGAATTAGAAAAGCAAGATTGGTGAGAAAAGACGAAAAGTAAATCTTCTGATTTGATTTCATCTATATTATCTGGAATTAAACTTTCGGGAGAAATAGCAGGCGTAAAGGGAACTTTTGAATACCAAAAAGAGAAAGAAGATTTATATGATAATTTAAAAGAATTATTAAATCACGGAGAGGATACATTAATAATGATTGATGAATTAACCGTATTGTTAAATAGTTTTATGGAAAGTGATACAATTAACGGCAAAAAAAATGCTGAATTTTTTCTGAATTGGTTAGGAAGTTTTAGGCAAGTCTCAGGCTCCAAAATCCGTTGGATATTTTGTAGCTCGATAGGTATTGATAATTTCACGAGTCAATATGGCTTGAGTTATACTTTCAATGATGTTAATCCTTACTCTATAGGAGCATTTAAAAGAGAAAAAGCAAAAGAGTTGCTTTTAGAACTAGCAAAATCAGATAAAATTGAACTTTCAGATGAAGTAATTGAATATAAATTAGATAAGTTAGGATGGTTGCTTCCTTATTTTATACAAATTTTATTTTTTAAATTCTATCATTTAGTAAAAGTTGAAGACAGAGAAATTGCAATTGAAACTGTTGATGAAGCTTATAATTTACTAATAAGCGAGAAACATCTAAATACTTGGGAAGAACGATTAAAAGAATACAATGAATTAGAAATTTTTGCTCGGGAATTACTAAAAAGACTTTCAAACAACAAAGAAGGGGAAAGTCGTAGTGTTCTTTTCTCTTTTTTGAATGCTAAAATTAATGATGAAGATAGAACAGATTCTATATTAAGTAATCTACTTAATATGCTTCAAAACGACGGCTATTTAATTGAAGAAGAATTAAAATACAGTTTTCGTTCCCCTCTACTAAGAGATTTTTGGTTTAAAAGATTTGTAAAATAATGGATAAAGCAAAACACATATCATTAAGTCAATTAGGCTTATACAATCCGCAGAGATTGGATGATGAAACGGTTGAAAGTTTATTTGTGGTACGACAAAAATACTTTCAGTTATTGATGGATAAAATCAATAAAGAAAAACCAAATAGTATTCCACAACACTATTTGTTTATAGGTCAAAGAGGTATGGGTAAAAGTACTTTGCTGAAAAGAATAGAAGTGGAATTGAGAAAGGATAATTCCAAGTTTATTCCGTTACTTTTTCCAGAAGAGCAATACAACCTGAACAATTTATCGGAATTTTGGCTGAATAGTTTAGATGCTTTGGCAGATGTTTTGGAGTTGGTAAAAATGAAAGAGGAAGTAAAGTTAATTGACTCAAAAGTTAAAGAACTGGAAAAAATCAAAAATGAAGACGATTTAGCCAAACAAGCTTTTCAGTTTTTAAAAGAAATGTCAAAAAAAATTAATAAAAGATCTGTATTATTGATTGATAATATGAGTTTCATTTTTGATAGATTAGACAAAAGTGAGCAACATACTTTGCGTGCGTGGCTTATGCAAAATGAGGCGCCAATTCTTATTGGTGCAAGTGCTGTGGAGATTGAAGATACCTTTAATTATGGTGCACCTTTTTACGATGCCTTTCAAATTAGTTACTTAAATAAATTGAGTTTTGAAGAACTGCTGGATGTTTTAAATAATCTGGCCAAAGTGACTAATGCACAAGATGTTTTAGTAAGTATTTACGAGGAAATAGGACGGCTTAAAACCATACATCAACTTACAGGAGGAAATCCTAGAACCGCTGTAATGCTTTTTAAAATTATTGTAAAAGGTTTTTCAAAAGAAATTAATGACGATTTAGAAGCTTTATTAGATGAAATTACTCCCTTGTACAAAGCTCGATTTGAAGAACTTTCTACACAAATGCAAATTATTGTTGATGCAATAGCTTTGCATTGGGATCCAATGAATCTGGAACAATTAAGAACAGAAACCAGATTAGAAAACAACCAACTTTCGCCTCAATTAAAAAGATTGGTAGAATTAGGTTGGATAGAAAAACTAGATGCGTATAAAGCGAAAGGAAGTGCTTATCAAATTAGTGAAAGATTCTTTAATATTTGGTTCTTAATGCGCAGAAGCAGCCGCAGACAAAAGAAAGAACTCTATTGTTTGTCAAAATTTTTAGAGACTTTTTATGGAGACGATTTGCATACAGTCGCCAAAAATAGCCTGTCAGTAAAGAATAAAAGTATAAATCAAATTACAACCAGTTTAGCTTTGGCAGAAGTTGTTAGGGATAAAGATTTAAAACAAAAGCTTACTGATAAATGCCATAATGAATTGCGTGAGCAAGCAAAAGACAATCTTGAAATTTATGAAAAATATGGTTTATCTGAAGAATTGATTTCGGCAGATAAAAAGAATGAAGAATTTATAAGGCTTGAAAAGAAATATTTAAATGAGGTTGCAAAAGATGAAAATAATGCTTTTGTTTGGTTTAACTTGGGAGATTTATACCAGGATTTTAAGAAAAATATAGAATCTGAGAAAGCTTATTTGAAATCAATTGAGTTAAATTATGAAAACAGTGGTGTATGGAACAATTTGGGTTGTCTATATACGAATGATTTCTTATTATATGATAAAGCTGAGGAGGCTTATTTAAAAGCAATAGAATTTGATAAAAACGACCCGTGTCCTATTTATAACTTAGGATTGTTATATCAATATAATTTTGAAAGACTTAAAGATGCTGAAAAAATGTATCGAAAGGTCATTGAAATAAATGTTAATGATTCTGATGCTTGGAGTAATTTGGGAAGATTGTATCTGCAAAATTTGCATAAATATGATGAAGCAGAAAGGGCTTACTTAAAAGCAATTGAAATAAGACCAAACGATTCAGACACCTGGAATTGTTTAGGAAATTTATATCAAGATAATTTGCAGAATGAAGAGAAATCTGAAAAGTCTTATTTAAAAGCAATTGAATTGAATCCTAATTCACAGGTTGCACAATATAATTTGGTTTTCTTGTATAGAGACAAAATGAATAAACTTCTTGAAGCTGAAAACTATTTTAATAAATTGAAAATTGATGAAACTGTCGAGGATAGTTATTGGTTAAATAAATCTCTTTTCGAACTATATAAACGCAATGAAGGAATCGCAAAAGAATACCTTGAAAAAGCATTAAATAAATTAGAAAAAACGCTTCCATTTAATACTCAGGATGATTGGTGGCGTTTTGGTGCCGTAGTTATTAAGTTGGGCTATGGAAATTGGTTTTTGTCTATTCTTGAAGAAAATGGTTTTGATACTATTTTGGCGCCTTATTTTGTAGCAATAAAAGCATTAACTGAAAAAGACAGTGAAGGTTATCTCAACAGTAAAGCAGTAGAAATAAGAGAACCAGCAAGAAAAATAATGGAGATTATGAAAAAGTACTAATTAATCTTTAAAAAACTAAGCCCCATTTTCTGCTGAAAATGGGGCTTTTGTCTTAATACTAATTTCTTAATACTAATATCTATAATACTCCGGTTTAAAAGGTCCTTCAACCTTCACGCCAATATAATCAGCTTGATCCACACGTAAAGTTTCTAATTCAACGCCTAATTTAGCCAAGTGCAACATAGCTACTTTTTCATCCAAATGTTTTGGTAACATATATACGTCATTGTTGTAAGCCGCACTGTTTTTCCACAATTCAATTTGAGCTAAAGTTTGGTTTGTAAAAGAGTTACTCATTACAAAACTTGGGTGACCTGTAGCACAACCTAGGTTAACCAAACGACCTTCTGCTAAAATAAGAATGTCAT
>NZ_JBJXDQ010000081.1:0-7129 GCF_046155325.1 Flavobacterium sp. | reverse complement strand
GGTCTTGCGCCTGCGACTATAGTTATTTTCATTTGTTTGTCATTGCGAGGAGTTGCTAGGCACAAAGCAAAGCAATCTTCTTCCTTTTGTTAGTTTACTTTTTGTAACCAATTTTTGTTCTTGGTTGCTCATTTTCTTTTTTCTCGGACAATTCATCCAAATAAGAGAAAACCAACTCGATGTTTTTGTCGTGGTTTTCTAATTTCTTTTGCATTTGAGCAATGTCTAACCTAATTTCGGTTGTGTCCAAAAGCATTTGTCTCACTTTCGAAAATATCCGCATAATCTGGATATTAGTCTGTATAGCTTTATCGCTTTTCAAAACACTAGACAACATAAGAACGCCGTGTTCCGTGAAAACGGATGGCAAATATTTTAAATTAGTTCCTCTGCGATTCTTCAAGGTCACAATTTGTGACCTTGAAGAATCGTATTCTATCTTTGTAAGTTCAAACATAAAATCTTCAGGAAATCTTGATATATTTCTTTTTACAGCTTGTTTTAAAACTCTGGTTTCAATCCCATAAAGTAAAGCTAAATCACGATCCAACATCACTTTTTGGTTTCTAATAAAGTAAATTTTATTAGAGATCAATTCTTCAGAAAGTAGTATTTCATTTTCCATAAATTATCTTTTTATTTTCTTTAAGGTCGCAAATTGCGACCTTAAACATTTTGATGTCGCAATTTGCGACTTCAAGATTCAATTTGGAGGTCGCAAATTGTGACCTCTAATTATTTACTTAAAACTCCCTCTCCTTTGGAGAGGGTTGGGGTGAGGCTCGAAACAAATTGTTTCAATTTCCCGCTTTTACTTCGTTCTAGTTTTTCTTTTCTAACAAATGTAAAAATTAGTCCTTTTTCCAAATATAAAGCAATTGCGGCTTCAATTTTATGAATTTGCGATTGATTTAATTCGGTTTCACTCACATATTCTATTTCAAATGTATCGATTTTTGCTTGTTTGATTACAAATTCCTTTACGTTACCATCGTCTTCGATAATACTTTTGGTCACATAATAAAAAGTTAGTCCTGGGGATTTTTTACCACTTGGCAAAAGGGCAACATCATTGGTTCGACCAATTAATTTTTTGAGAATCGGTTTTTTTGGTGTGCTTTTTTCGTCCAAAACTCCGATGTCGCCAATATCATATCGGATAAATGGATGCGCTTTATTATACAAAGAGGTAATCACGATGCGACCCTCATTTCCGTTTGAAACAGCAGTATTATTTCCGTCTAAAACTTCAATAAATAAGCTTTCGGCATTCAGTCTCCAGTCAGCTTCTTGATTTTCGAAAGCAATTAAATCGAGTTCTGACGCCCCATATTCATTAATAACTGTAACGCCAAAATACTTTTCCATTAGAATTTTATCTTCTTCAAAGAGCATTTCTGATGTTACAATACAAGCTTTTAAAGTAGGACAAACATCGGTTAAAATAATATTTTTTTGTTGCAAATATTTGGCAAACAATACAATTGAACTGGTGTATCCGTTGATGTAATCAAATTTTTTGTTTCTAAATTTTTTTAAAAACTGCTCTAAAATTTTATCCGATAAATCAAAAATTGGGAACCGCAATCGATGCCCCATAAAATCTTTGATACGCTCTTTGGTATTGCCTATAAAATCTAAAGGGATTCCGTAAAAACGGGCTTGATAAGAACTATTAAAATCGATACCATGCCATCCAAAACGGTCAAAAATAATTGCCCAAGTCAGGGCGTGTGAAAATTTGTCTTTGGCAAACACAAAAGGATCACCACTTGAACCCGATGTTTTATTAATATAACTGTTTTTCAAACTAAACCCTGTGGAAAGCCTTTCGGCTAATGGTTTTTGAAAGGCTGTCTTAGTCATTATCGGTAAATCTTCCCAATTTTGGAAAGTAGATTTCCCCACAAATTTTTGATAAAAACTATTGTTATTTAAATGATAATCAACAATTTCTTTTTTTTTGGTTTCAATAAATGATTGATATTCTTGCTCGGGGATCGATTGAATTTTTCGCAATTCGGTTTTTGCTTTCTGTAAAGGAAAACCATTAATCAAAAGCGAAAGATTGAATAGTGGAAACATTTAGGCTACTTTTTGAAAATCAAACTTCTTGATTGATTCTAATTCTTGTTTTTTATTTTCACTTTCCTCTTCAATGTCAAAATCGTCTTGTAAACCCAACCAAAATTTAGCAGAATTTCCAAAATAGTGACTTAATCGTAATGCAGTATCAGCAGTAATTCTTCGATTTCCTTTAATGATTTCAGAAATTCGAGTTTGGGGAATTTTTAAATCTTTGCACAAACGGTATGAAGTTATTTCCAAAGGAACAAGAAATTCCTCTAGTAAAATTTCACCTGGATGTATGTTTTTTAGTTTTTCCATAATTTTTAGTTTTTAATGATAATCAACAATTTCAACATTAGAAGCATTTCCGTTTTCCCATATAAAAATAATGCGCCATTGGTTGTTAATTCTAATGCTGTAATACTCTTTTAAATTCCCGTCCAATTTTTCTAATCTATTAGACGGAGGAATTCTTAAATCAATCAAGTCTTGGGAGCTATTGAGCATTCTTAGTTTTCTTCTGCCCAGTTGTTGAATTTCAATCGAAGGCTTTTTCACAACAATCCCATTCCAGATTTTCTCGGTTTCTTTAGATCCAAATGAAATTATCATACTTTTTGCGTTACTAACGTCAAAAGTAAGTAAAAAAAATTATTATTTAAAAATAAAACAGACTATTTTTGCCAAACTTAACAACTACACAATGACAATTTTACTTTTAGGTTCTGGAGGAAGAGAGCACGCATTTGCTTGGAAAATGATTCAAAGTCCGCTTTGCGACAAACTTTTTGTAGCTCCTGGAAATGCAGGAACCGCTTCGATAGCTATTAATGTTGACATTAGTCCAACCGATTTTGATGCCATAAAAACTTTCGTGCTTCAGGAAGAAGTGGAAATGGTAGTTGTTGGTCCCGAAGACCCATTAGTGAAAGGAATTTATGATTTTTTCAAAAATGACGAACAATTAAGTCATATTCCTGTAATTGGACCTTCTAAATTAGGAGCGCAACTGGAAGGAAGCAAGGAATTTGCCAAAGAGTTTTTGATGAAACACAACATTCCAACCGCTGCTTATGATAGTTTCACTGCCGAAACGGTTGAAAAAGGATGCGATTTTCTAGAAACTTTACAGCCTCCTTACGTTTTGAAAGCGGATGGATTGGCAGCAGGAAAAGGCGTTTTGATTATTCAGGATTTGGCGGAAGCCAAAGAAGAATTAAGAAATATGTTGGTGGGTCAAAAATTTGGTACCGCCAGTTCAAAAGTGGTAATCGAAGAATTCTTAGACGGGATAGAATTGAGTTGTTTTGTTCTAACAGACGGAAAAAATTATAAGATTTTGCCAACTGCCAAAGATTACAAACGCATTGGCGAAGGCGACACAGGACTAAATACAGGCGGAATGGGAGCGGTATCTCCAGTGCCTTACGTGGATATGGTGTTGATGGAAAAAATCGAAACACGCATCGTAAAACCCACCATAAAAGGTTTTCAGAAAGACGGAATAGAATATAAAGGATTTGTGTTTATTGGATTAATCAATGTCAATAATGAACCTATCGTTATCGAATATAATGTAAGAATGGGCGATCCTGAAACCGAAGTGGTTGTTCCAAGAATGAAAACGGATTTGGTGGAATTGTTTTTGGCTGTCGCCAATGAAAAACTCGATGAAATCTCACTAGAAATTGACCCAAGAAGCGCTACAACCATAATGCTTGTCTCTGGGGGTTATCCTGAGGATTTTGAAAAAGGAAAAGTAATTACTGGATTAGAAAACATTCAAGACTCAATAGTTTTTCACGCAGGAACAAAACAAGATAATGGTAATGTGGTGAGCAATGGAGGAAGGGTATTAGCCGTGACTTCTTACGGAGATGATTTTCAAGAGGCCATAAAAAAATCTTATCAAAATATAGAAAAGCTCCATTTTGATAAGATGTATTTTAGAAAAGATATTGGTTTCGACTTACTTTAAGAATGAATGAGCCGTTGTATCTTGGTTTTCTTCCCCTTTTTCGTCAAATATTTTTAATTGTTTGCACCAGTATACCATGGCTACTGCACAAATAATCATAAAAATCCAGTTGATGGTATTTGCTACAAACCAATGAGTCAGTTCTAATTCTCTTAAGAAATCGTGTAGAACGAAAAATATAGTTTCAAATAACCATTGAATTCCTTCAAAAAATGCTTTCATGTTGTTAATTTTAGTAGTTAATTCTATTCAATGAAACTTGGCCCTATAGTTATTTTTAATAAAAAAAATTACTTGTTTCGTTTCATGCTTTTACAAGTATTATATTTACAGTCACAAAAGTATAAAATATCCCTATGATAACAAGTGTTTTTAAAAAATCTACACCATTAAATTTAATTTTGGTCGTATTTTTAATGCTAGTTTTCTTTTTTTTGTATCAATTTCAAGATTTGACTTGGCTCAATACTAGTTTGTCTCTATTCAAAAAACTGGGATTGTTTTTGGTTTTAATAGGTTCGGTTTTTGTCACAAATTTTATAGCTAAGAAAAACGGACTCAGTAAAGACAGTGCTTACATCATTTTATTCTACTTTTTATTGCTGCTTTTTTTTCCTACGGTTCTTGACAATTACAAATTGATTTTAGCCAATTTTTTTATTCTTCTAGCATTACGTAGATTAATTTCGTTACAATCGTTAAAAGCTTCAAAAGAAAAAATATTTGATGCTTCATTGTGGATATTTATTGCTTCGATGTTTCATTTTTGGTGCCTGCTTTACATTGTTTTGGTATTTATTTCGATATTGTTTCATGTGTCAAGAGATTACAGAAACTGGATACTGCCTTTTATTGCCCTTTTTGCAGTAGGTATTATTTCTGTTTTTCTCTCGATATTCTTTAATAAAAATATTGTTGATCATGTAATTGAAAACGCCACAATCGATTTAAAGATAGATTATTTTACTAATAATTATCAAAACGGTGCCTTTTCAATTTATTTGACAATTGCCTTATTTTTTGTCGTTTCGATGTTTACCTCCTTTTCCAATAAACCTTTGCTATTACAAACTTCTTTCAAAAAAATAATTGCTTCCTTTTTTATTGGCATTGTGATTTTTGTAATATCATCAAATAAAAGTAATGATTTATTAGTTTTTACTATGACTCCATTAGCAGTTATGGCAACCAGTCATATCGAAATTAAACAGTTACAATTAAAACAAGAAATTGTTTTGATGCTATTTATTCTATGTAGTTTATTCGCTTTTTTTTCGCAGCTAAATTGAAACATTTTCACTATTTCTAATTGCTGTTTTCTGAAAAAAAATGAATTAGAATTGTTTAAAGTTTCATCTTAAATGTATAAAAAGTACCTTTGTTAAATATAAAATTAAAAATATATGTTTTCAAAATTAGCATATTCAGTTTTCGAACAAAGTATTCAAGATTATCATTTGTTTGACAGTGTAGATCAACCCATTAATAATCCATTTCCGAAAGAAAAATTTGAGCATTTATTATACCTTAAAAACTGGATAGATACCGTACAATGGCATTTTGAAGACATTATTCGTGATCCTAATATTGACCCAGTAGCTGCTTTAACTTTAAAAAGAAAATAGACGCTTCCAACCAGGAGAGAACTGATATGGTTGAATATATAGACGGTTATTTTCTTCAAAAATACAGCCATGTAACTGTCAAAGATAACGCCAAAATAAATTCTGAAAGTCCAGCTTGGGCATTTGATAGACTTTCTATTTTGGCCTTGAAAATTTACCACATGAATGAAGAAGCCAATCGAGCAGAAGCTTCGCAAGATCACAGAGACAAGTGTCAGACAAAATTAAATGTGCTATTAGAACAAAGAACCGATTTGTCAACAGCCATTGATGATTTGCTAAACGACATCGAAAAAGGTAATAAATTCATGAAAGTGTACAAACAAATGAAGATGTACAACGACGATGATTTGAACCCTATTTTGTATCAGAATAAGAAATAAGTAAAGACAATACTAATTTGTCCAAAAAAATCCAACATATAGCCGTCATAAGACTTTCCGCAATGGGAGATGTCGCTATGACGGTTCCTGTTTTAAGGGCTTTTACTAGTCAACATCCTGAAGTAAAAATCACTGTAGTTTCTAGGGTATTTTATAAACCCATTTTTAAAAACATTCCCAATGTTAAATTCTTTTCTGCCCATGTTAATCATAGGCACAAGGGATTATTGGGGTTATTTCGTTTGTATAAAGATTTGAAATCAAAAGGAATTACAGATATTGCCGATTTGCATAATGTGTTGCGCTCAAAAATCATTCGAAAACTATTCGCTATAAGCGGAATAAAAACAGCAACCGTTGATAAAGGCAGGGCCGAAAAAGCCGCTTTGACTCGAGCCAAAAACAAAATCTTCAAGCCCTTGCCCTCCATGTTCGAAAGGCACGCAAAAGTATTTTCAGCATTGGGTTTCACATTAGATTTATCATCCCGAAGTTTCGAGACCCTATTCCCACCAAAACAAGCATTAGATTCTGAAATAGTCGATTTAATAGGAGAAATTCCTTTAGCTATCGGGACTAAATTAATAGGGATTGCCCCTTTTGCGCAATACGATTCCAAAGTATATCCTTTGGATTTAATGCAGCAAGTCATCGATGAATTGGCCTTAAATAAAACCAAAACCATCCTGCTTTTTGGTGGAGGAAAAAAGGAAATAGAATTGCTGTACTCATTTTCAAGAGATAAAGAAAACGTAATTGTTATCGCTGGACAACTCAAGTTCCGGCAGGAATTACAACTCATCAGCAATCTGGATGTAATGCTTTCTATGGATTCTGGAAATGCTCATATTGCGGCGATGTTTGGCGTAAAAGTAATCACGCTTTGGGGCGCCACGCATCCTTATGCTGGATTTTCGCCCTTTAATCAACCTTTAGAAAATGCTTTGATTTCGGATAGAAATTTGTTTCCAAAATTACCCACTTCGGTGTATGGGAATAAAAAAGTGAAAGGATACGAAGATGCGATGCGAACGATTCCAGTTGCAGATGTGGTTGCGTTGGTTCAGCAATAG
>NZ_JBJXDQ010000080.1:0-9450 GCF_046155325.1 Flavobacterium sp. | reverse complement strand
TATATTTATAAATAAATAAATAAAATATGAAAACATATTCAGGTTTTGCAATTGTAGTAAGCTTTTTTGGTCTATGGATGGATTCCTATTTCTCGACCAAAATTCAGGTAATTTCTGGTTTTCTATTGATTTTATCATTTGGTATATTGCATGGAGCAAATGATTTGCAATTAATAAATAAAATTGACGTCGTAAAACATAAAAATTCCGCACTTCGGATACTTGTTTATTATATAGTAGTTGTTTTAATGGGGATTTTGTTATTCTATATTTTTCCACTTGCAGCACTATTGAGCTTTATAGTTGTAAGTGCTTATCATTTCGGAGAACAACAGTGGCAAAAATTATCAAATACACTACCAATGTGGTCGCTAATATTGTATCAATTCTTATATGGATTCACTGTTTTATTTTTACTCTTTGTATTTAATTGGAATCAAGTACAAAATATAATATTTAATATTACAAAATTTAAAATTCCTGTAGGTTATTTCTTGGAATCTTTAAAAGTATCAGGAATTGCTTATATTTGCCTTAGCTCTTATTTATACATGAAAATTTTGAAAATAAGAAAAAAAATACTGTTAGAATTATTTCATTTAATTGTGTTTACAATTATTTTTAAGTCTTCTAGTTTGATATGGGGATTTGCAATTTATTTTGTTGTTTGGCATAGTATCCCATCAATTATAGATCAAATAAAATTTTTGGACGGCACGGTTTCAAAAGAAAATTTTTTATCTTATTGCAAGGCCGCTGGAGTTTATTGGTTTGTATCGATGCTAGGAATTACTTTTATCTATATTGTTTTTAAAGAAGAACAACTTTTCAACGCAGTTTTTTTCTCTTTTTTAGCTGCAATCACTTTTCCTCATGCTTTTGTTATAACAAAAATGTTTGGAAAAAAAAATAACTAAAATAATTTTATGTTTTATTGCATGAGGAAGACCATCAAAAAATAAGTAAATAGTCAAACGTTACTAAAATATCAAAATAAACTTTCAAAATAAGAAAGTAGTCTAGAAATAATACCTTGCTTATCTTTGAAGTCTACACCTTTCTTTTCTACTTTTTCAAAAGCTCTAAATGTTGAAATAAAGAAAGCTAAAAAAGAACCTAAAACAATAATATTGAGAATTATAATTCCTATATTTTCCATACTATTTTTTTAGTTTAAGATTTAGAAATATTAAAAACCCAAGAATAGTTGGAGGCCATAATCCAATAAAAATAGCCCTTTCTGGATTTTTTAAAACCAAATAATGGTATTCTGATATAAATATTAAAACTGCAACTAATAACAAAATAAATAACTCCGATTTTTTGAATTTTGTAAACATAATACTTTACTTTTTTTATTGATCACCTTCAAAATTATAAAAAAATATCACAGATTAGCAATATATTTTAACTTTAACTATTGTTTACTCAAATATGAAAATAAAAATTATACTTTTAATAAACATTCGTAAAATTATAGAGTTAAAAATCAATTAAGCCTTACAAAGTAAAATACTAATTTTTATATATAATTTGACAAGTCAATTTTACCACCGATGTTATTTGCTAAAATCAAATCAACATCACGAAAACCTATTTCAAAGTAAAACTAACAAATAAATTAAAAAATTTACTTTTATGACAAAATTAGATTCATTGTGTGTGTTTTTCTTATCTGATAATTTTAAGAAAAAAATTGAAAAGGTTATTATCTTTTTATCTATTAGTTCTTTTTTGTTACACTTGACTTTTATTGTTTTAAATAAACTGCAAATCATTCAATTTGAAGAATTATCCTATTTATTTATTCATCCCATATCAGCGATTTACACTCCATTTTCATTTATCCTTATCTATGAAGTTTACCTATTAGTGTATTATTTACCTAAATCGACTTCTATTTATATCGGCAAACAATATGAAATTATTTTATTAATTGTTATACGACGTATTTTTAAAGATATTTCTAACTTGGAATTTACAAATAATTGGTTCAATGTAAAGTACGACCTTATTTTTATGTACGATCTCGCTGCTGTAATAACATTGTTTTATCTAATTTTTAAGTTTTATCAACTTAATGATGAAAACATTATTAACAGTCGAAAGAAAGATAGTAAAATTAGCGCCGAAGTAAAAAATTTCATTAAAACAAAAGAATATATCGCCACTTTTTTAGTCATAATTGTTTTCGTTTTATCGCTTCACAGCCTCGGAAATTGGTTGCTGGATAGCTTTTCATCTATTGATAAGTTGGTTTATGAGTTTAAAGATGTAAACAAAATATTTTTTGATGATTTTTTTACATTATTAATTTTGGTTGATGTTTTTTTACTTTTATTTTCATTTTTACACTCGGATAAATTCAGTAAAGTAATAAGAAATTCGGGTTTTATAATTTCAACAATAATGATTAAACTTTCTTTCAGCACTGAGGGTATATTAAATATTATACTTATAGTAATGTCGGTGGTATTTGGAATCGTTATATTGGCGATACATAACAAATACGACAAATTAGAAAGTGATTTTTAATTTCTTTACAGTATTTAAACATAAAAACCGAGCCATTTCTGACTCGGTTTCTCTTTTTTAGATTCCGCGAAAAACGCGGGATAAGCGATTCACATCCCGCGAAAAACGCGGGAGTTCTTTGCTTACTTCACTTCTTCATATTCTACATCTTGAACATTGTCGCCTTGAGCTTCCCCTTGTGGCTCAGCAGCTTGTTGACCTTGTTCTCCTTGGGCATACATCGCTTCGGTAGCTGTTTTCCAAGCTGCGTTGATGTTGTCTAAAGCCGTTTGAATTGCTGGAATATCTTGAGATTGGTGCGCCATTCTCAATTCAGTCAAAGCATATTCGATAGCTACTTTGTTGTCATCCGTTAATTTTTCACCCAATTCTTTCAATTGAGATTCTGTTTGGAAAATCATTCCGTCAGCTTCGTTCAATTTCTCCGCTCTTGATCTCAATACCTTATCAGATTCAGCATTGGCTTCAGCATCTTGTTTCATTCTTTCAATTTCTTCAGAAGTTAATCCAGAAGAAGCTTCGATACGAATATCATGAGATTTACCTGTTCCTTTATCAGTTGCCGAAACTTTGATGATACCATTAGCATCAATATCAAAAGTTACTTCAATTTGAGGAACTCCTCTTGGCGCTGGTGGAATACCATCTAGGTTAAAACGACCAATCGTTTTGTTATCAGCAGCCATTGCTCTTGCACCTTGAAGAACGTGAAGTTCAACTGTTGGCTGAGAATCTGCAGCTGTAGAGAAAATTTGAGATTTTTTGGTTGGAATAGTTGTATTAGACTCGATAAGAGTTGTCATAACACCACCCATAGTTTCGATACCTAAAGATAAAGGCGTAACGTCAAGCAACAATACATCTTTTACATCTCCAGAAAGAACTCCACCTTGAATAGCTGCTCCAATTGCAACAACCTCATCAGGATTTACTCCTTTTGATGCTTTTTTACCAAAGAATTTTTCTACTTCGTCAGCGATTCTTGGCATACGAGTAGAACCTCCTACAAGGATTACTTCGTCAATATCTGAAGTTGATAAACCTGCATCTTTCAACGCTCTTGCTACTGGAGCCATAGAACGTTTTACTAAACTATCAGATAATTGTTCGAATTTAGCTCTAGTTAATTTTTTAACTAAGTGTTTTGGTCCTGAAGCCGTAGCAGTTACATAAGGTAAGTTGATTTCAGTTTCAGCAGAAGATGACAATTCGATTTTTGCTTTTTCAGCAGCCTCTTTAATACGTTGTAATGACATTGGGTCTAAACGCAAGTCAATTCCTTCTTCAGCTTTGAATTCGTCTGCCAACCAGTCAATAATGGTTTGGTCAAAATCGTCTCCACCTAAGTGTGTATCTCCATTAGTAGACAATACTTCAAAAACTCCGTCTCCTAATTCTAAAACAGAGATGTCAAAAGTACCTCCACCTAAATCGTATACAGCAATTTTTTGATCTACTCCTTTTTTGTCTAATCCATAAGCCAATGCTGCAGCTGTAGGCTCGTTGATAATACGCATTACTTTAAGACCTGCAATTTCACCCGCTTCTTTTGTAGCTTGACGTTGTGCATCGTTAAAGTAAGCAGGAACAGTAATAACTGCTTCAGTTACCGTTTGACCTAAATAGTCTTCGGCTGTTTTTTTCATTTTTTGAAGCGTCATTGCTGACAATTCTTGAGCAGTGTATAAACGACCATCAATATCCACACGTGGTGTATTGTTATCTCCTTTTACTACTGAATAAGGAACTCTTTTTGCTTCTTCTTGAGTTTCAGCAAATGTGTGTCCCATAAAACGTTTGATAGAAGCAATAGTCTTGGTTGGGTTAGTTACTGCTTGTCTTTTAGCAGGATCACCTACTTTAATTTCTCCACCTTCAACAAATGCGATGATTGATGGTGTTGTTCTTTTTCCTTCTGCGTTAGGAATAACAACTGCTTCGTTACCTTCCATTACAGAAACACAAGAGTTGGTCGTACCTAAATCAATTCCGATTATTTTTCCCATTTTAATTATATTAATTTTATTATATACTTATTTTACAACTTGAGTTGCAATAGTCAATCTTTGTGCCATAGCTATTATGCTCCAAAAATTGTCAGTTTACAGTATTATTGTCTAAAAAAATATGACAAGATGACATTTTATTTAAGATTTAGAGTTGAATACAACTTAAAAACACTTCTTCGTTACTCGTGAAGACAGGCTTAATAGTATATCTAACTTTATTACTCCGAAATCATTTTATAGTCGAAAGTACCTAAATAAATGAAAATAATTAATTGTTTTTGTGAAAATTTTAAAACCATTTAAAACTTAAAATTGAGTATTATTTTACAATAAAAACTATGAAAAAAAACGACTATAACATATTTATTAAAATCATTCGCAGTAGCTTTTTTCATGGTTGAAAGTTCTATGAATGCTCAGGTATTTGTAAAAAATTATGACAAATACTTGAAAGAAGACAGAATCAATAATGAAGTTTCTATACTAGAAGATATTAAATTGAGTGTTATTTTTATTGGTAACGACAGAGGTGATATTGTATTTTATTTTTTATTCTGGCGATGCCGATAGATATTATAAAGTGGGAACCATTAAAGAAGGAGTTTCAAAAGAGAATTTGAAATACCGTTACATTTCTACTGTTGACGAAAGCGGAAAATCGGTTATCATACAATTATTCGATAATGGTGTTTTAAGATTACACGCCCAAGATTATACTATCGAATATCAAGAAACAAAATAAAAAAATTTTGATTAAAATTCAAAAGCCCAGATTGGTTTTTTTTTATGGCATTATTCTTCTTCCTCGCTCGTATGCGTTTTCGAATATCCTCTCCATTTCTCAATACAATCCTGAAAGTCTTGTGGTAATTCCGTATCAAAACGCATCATTTCGCCAGTATTAGGGTGAATAAATCCAAGTGTCTTGGCATGCAACGCTTGTCTTGGCAGAGCCTTGAAACAGTTATCGATGAATTGTTTGTATTTCGTAAACGTGGTTCCTTTTAAAATTAAATGACCACCATAACGCTCGTCATTAAAAATAGGATGTCCAATGTGTTTCATATGGACACGTATTTGGTGGGTCCTTCCCGTTTCAAGAATACAAGAAACCAAAGTGACATAACCAAAACGTTCCAAAACTTTGTAATGGGTCACGGCAGGTTTTCCAATTTCGGGATCGGAAAAAACCGCCATTTGCATACGGTCTTTTACATGTCGGGCAATATTGCCTTCAATGGTTCCTTCGTCGGCAATCACATTGCCCCAAACCAGCGCCATATATTCTCTTTCGGTAGTTTTGGCTTCAAACTGTTTAGCAAGATGCGTCATAGCAGCCTCGGTCTTGGCAATCACTAATAATCCCGAGGTGTCTTTATCTATTCGATGCACTAAACCAGGTCTTTCGCTACTATTCATCGTTAAATTCTCAAAATGAAAAGCCAAAGCATTGACCAGAGTTCCTGTATAATTTCCGTGACCGGGATGCACCACAAAATCAGGAGGTTTGTTGATAAGTAAAACCGAAGCATCCTCATAAACAATATTCAGCGGAATATCTTCTGGATCAACTCTGTTTTCAAATGGCGGATGCGACAACATAATGCGCACTACATCCAATGGTTTTACTTTATAATTGGATTTTACAGGTTTGTCATTTACATAAATATCACCAGCAGTGGCGGCATTTTGTATTTTGTTCCTTGTCGCATTGGGAATCATGTTCATTAAATACTTATCAATTCGCAGGAGCAACTGCCCTTTTGGAATATCAAATCGATAATGTTCAAACAATTCGTCTTCTAAATCTAAAGCATCACTATTATTGCTCATGAGCAGGTAATTCATTCATGTCTGTGACCAAACTATCTACTTCTTCTACATAACTTTCTTTGCCATCCCCTAAAACCAAATCAATTTTTGAGGCTTTCAAAACATGGTCACCTACCTTTAGGTTTCTTCCTTTGCAACGCATTTCGAGCACCATATCTTTTCCTAGATTAGGAATATAGGTTATTGTTCCTTCTTCAAGACCCAATGCCTTCAATGTGGGCGAAGCTTCCCGATAGGTTTTCTGAATTAAATCTGGAATTCGCACGGACGAAAATCCAGAAGCATTAATTTTTATATATACTTTTCGTCCCTCTTTTACTTTTGCTCCAGGCAAAGGATCTTGCTCTACAACACTATATTTAGGAAAATCACTATTATAGTCTACGCTGTCAAGCAATACATAATCTAAATTCAATTCGTCTAATTTTTCTTCGACTTGTTCTTCGGTCAACTTAGCCAAATTAGGAACTGTAATTTCGTGTCCGTGATCGGTAGTAAAAGTTAACCAATGAATGAAAAAGTAACTCAAAACGGCAATAATAATAAAAGCAAGAAAGGCTTGACCAAAAAACACACGACTGGTAAGGTATCGACGTAAGCTCATAAATTTATTTTTTGTAAGCGACAAAGATAAAGTTATTTCGTTCCAAAAAAAATTCTAATTTTGTTTTGAATAGGTTTAATCGGTCAATCGATTAAACGTTTAACCGATTAAACGTAAAAAATGAAAAACATTGCCATCATCATGGGCGGATATTCCAGCGAATATAAAATCTCCTTAATCAGCGGAAACGTGGTTTATCAATTTCTAGATAAAACAAAATTTAACGGTTTTAGAATCCACATTTTCAAAGAAAAATGGGTTTATGTAGATGCTAACGACGGGGAATTCCCAATCGATAAAAACGACTTTTCAACCACCGTAAATGGAACTAAAATCACTTTCGACTGTGTTTTTAATGCCATTCACGGAACGCCTGGCGAAGACGGATTGATGCAAAGTTATTTTGAATTAATTGGCATGCCACAATCTTCCTGCGATTATTATCAAGCCGCACTAACCTTCAACAAACGAGATTTATTATCGGTTTTAAAACCCTACGGAATTAAAACTGCCATCTCCTATTATCTCAATAAAGGCGACCATTTTGACACAAACGAAATCATACAAAAAGTAGGTTTGCCTTGTTTTGTAAAACCTAATAAATCAGGTTCAAGTTTTGGAATCTCTAAAGTAAAAACGGCTAACGAATTACCAATTGCCATTGAAGTGGCGTACAAAGAAGACAATGAAATCATCATTGAAAGTTTTCTTGACGGCATCGAAGTTTCTGTTGGAGTAATTAATTATAAAGGAGAAATAATCGTTTTGCCCATTACTGAAATTGTTTCAGAAAATGACTTTTTCGATTATGAAGCCAAATACCAAGGAAAATCACAGGAAATCACGCCTGCCAGAATCTCGGACGAAATGACGCAAAAAGTAAGCGAAATTGCAAAACGAGCCTACGAAATTCTAAAAATGAAAGGCTTCTCCAGAAGCGAATTTATTTTTGTTGATGGCGAACCTTACATGCTCGAAATGAACACCATTCCTGGATTGACC
Source organism: Flavobacterium sp. (assembly GCF_046155325.1). Classification (GTDB taxonomy): domain Bacteria; phylum Bacteroidota; class Bacteroidia; order Flavobacteriales; family Flavobacteriaceae; genus Flavobacterium. The sequence goes on along the minus strand of NZ_JBJXDQ010000080.1, from coordinate 1,467 downwards.
ACCGAAAGTTTGATTCCACAACAAGCCAAAGCGGCCGGAATTTCATTAGAAGATTTGTTTACTAATGCTGTTGAATTGGCTTTAGCTTAATGATTTCAATTGCCGTTTTAACCAACGGATAGGATGAAATGGATTTATTGGCTTTAGCCTAAAATTAATTCATGTTTTGGCTAAAGCCAACTGCATATTAAAATTTTTAAGCCTTGGTTAAAACAAATAGCAATAAATTTCAATAAATTTAAAAACATGAACAAAAACAGACTTGAAGCCTTTAGTGATGGTGTTTTAGCCATTATCATTACGATAATGATTTTGGAAATAAAAGTTCCAAACGATAGTAGTTTTGAATCTTTAAAGCCGTTAATTCCTGTAATTTTGAGTTATGTTTTGAGTTTTGCTTATGTTGGTATCTATTGGAATAACCATCATCATATGTTCCAAGTTGTAAAAAAAGTAAATGGTTCCATTTTATGGAGCAATCTTTTTTTACTTTTCTGGCTGTCTTTGATTCCTTTTGGCACAAGCTGGATTGGCTCTCAACATTTTGCAGCAGTTACAATGAGCGTTTATGGTATTATTTTATTGATGTGTGCTATTTCTTATACGATTCTTCAAAATAAAATTATAAAACTAGAAGGTAAGGATTCCATTTTATACAAAGCTTTTGAAAAAGATAAAAAAGGTAAAATATCGTTAGCTTGTTATATTTCAGCAGTTCCTCTAGCGTTTGTTTCGCCTTGGATTTCTGGATTACTATACACCACAGTTGCTCTTATTTGGATTATTCCGGATAGGAGAATTGAAAAACAAATAAATAATAATTAAAATGAGAAAAGCCATATTCCCCGGTTCCTTTGACCCCATCACTTTGGGTCATGAAGATATTATCAAAAGAGCTATACCTCTTTTTGATGAAATTGTAATTGCTATCGGAATCAATGCCGAGAAAAAATATATGTTTTCTCTAGAAGAAAGAAAAAAGTTTATTGAAGAAACCTTTCAAAATGAACCAAAAATCTCGGTTATTATTTATGAAGGTTTAACAATTGATATTTGCCAAAAAATTAATGCTAATTTTATCTTGCGAGGGCTTCGCAATCCAGCCGATTTTGAATTCGAAAAAGCTATAGCGCATACCAATAGACGAATGTCAAAAATTGAAACTGTTTTTTTATTGACCGCCGCAAAAACATCGTATATCAGTTCCAGTATTGTTAGAGATGTTATCCGAAATGGTGGAAAATACGAAATGTTAGTTCCTGAAGCAGTTCAGGTTAAAAAATAAAATTTAAACAAACTTTTACCCAAAACAACAAAAAAAATGAGTCTAGAAAGAGAATTAATTAAACGCAGTGGCGGAAAATGTGAACTTTCTGGCGTTACCGAAGATTTAATAATGTATCAAGTTCTTCCAACCCGAAAAGGCGGTCTTGACGAAACTATTTTGGTTAATAAAACACTTGTTGA
>NZ_JBJXDQ010000079.1:0-8379 GCF_046155325.1 Flavobacterium sp. | reverse complement strand
AGCGCGTTTTTTGATAATCTTTGATAGCATTGATACTGGTTATATCCAATCGCAAACCTGAATCTATCGAAAAAGAATCCGAAAATCGATGGGTAACAATCCCGTAAAGTCCCAAGTCTTTTTTTGTGTAATTTGGAATCAAAGGACGAATTTTGGTTTCAGAACTAGCAACATTGTTTTGATAAGATGCGGAAATTCCCGATTTAAAATCCCAATCGTGTAGCTTTTTTTTGAAATCTACATTCAACGAATGGGTAGCTAATTCCAAGTCTAAAGCAGGAGTGTCTGAATAACTTTTTCTCCTAACATCAAATTCTAATCGTTTGTTAAATTGAAAAGCATACTGAACAAATAGGACAGCGGTTTCATCAAAAAAATAATTAGAACTAAGTTTTGCAATATGATGTTGCACTTTTTGTTTTGGGTTTTTAATGGAATAAGTAAAATCATTAATGACATCTGGAACTTGATTGTTTATAGAGTAATACAAATCTGCACTACTTCCTATATGGGATGCACTCAAAATACCAATTGTAGCATTGTAAAAGCTATAAAAAGTAGATACATCGAATTTTTTCCCTGAATATTTCAAGTCGGCTGTAAAATTCACTTCGCGATTTCCGGTATTAGACAAAACATAGTTGGGAGATTCTCGATCACCCATATACTTATAAGTACCCAAAGCATTCCAACTCCAATCTTTACTATTCCCTTTGTGCAAACTGGAACTTATGGATCCACCACGACCATTAGAATCAAAGTTGGTTACTGTTTTTCCGAAAAGTGTGTCAATTTTTGAAGTAACGGGTTCTATAATCACTAAGCCTCCAACGGCATCACCACTATATTGTAACCCGGAAGCTCCTTTGATTACCGTGATTTTTCCAGCCGAATTAATATCAAAATTAGGCGCATGTTCAATTCCCCATTCTTGATCTTCAAGTCTCACATTGTTATTTATAACGGGAACTCTACTACCATATAAACCATTAATAACGGGTTTTACTACCGAACTGCCCGATTTTAAACTCGAAACGCCAGCTATTTCTTTTAAAACATCCCCCAAGGAGAGATTACTGTATCTTTCGATTGTTTCAAGTTTTATTTTTTGTTCCAAAACAGAATGGGTCACACTAGTTTCTTTATGGTGTACAATAATTTCGTCAAGAGCAGCAGTTTTGCGTTTTAATACAAAATCAAGCTTCAAATTGTTGCTTAAGTTTACAATTGTATCGATGGCATGATAGCCAATATAAGAAACATGAATTTTTGTAGCACCTTTCGGTAAATTTTTAGCATAATAATTCCCGTTCAAGTCACTTGAAATTGTTTTAGAACCTATATGTATGTGAGTGCTAGCAAGTTCTTCTTGTTCTTGATTGACTATTTTTCCGTTAATAGTATTTTGTGAAAAAGCGACACCACAAAACAACATAATCGAAAAAAATGCAAAATTAATTTTATGCATTTTTTGAGTTTAAAATATATAAATACGAAGCACTTTCAATTTTTGAAAATGTTTGATTTTAAAATAATATATTTTTAAACTTTGGGGGGACCTCGAAGTGCAAAAAGACTTCCTTTAAAGAGAATAGTAATTATTTCGTAAGGTTGAAATAAAGTACAGTTTGTAGTGGATTCAAAGTTTGTTGAAGAAAATAAATATGATTCAGAAAACTTTAAGGGACTGAACGAAAATTGACAAACAAAACAATTTTCAAAATGGATATGTGCATGCGTTACATTGACTTTATTGTCATTTTGTTTGTGCAAACAAATGCTATGTGACATTTGTTCGGACAAATGTTCATAGGAATGTATCGACTGAAAAAATATTGAAAACAATACAATCCCAGAAAGTACTAATCTATATATTTTATTTCTATCTTTCATTCCAAGCAAAAATACTAAACATTATATAAAAGGCAGTTGATTTTTCAAAAATTGTTTGCTAATGCATTTTATGTTTTTTGTATTGCTTTAAATTATGATTTTGAGCTTGATTTAATTTTTTTTGTATATTTGATTTAATTCAAAACCAAAAGTTTATTTCCCCCATAATCTGCAACAACTTTAAAACCATATTAATGGTTAGGCAATGTTTGAGATGTATTTCAAACAGCTTATTTCAAATTCTAATGTGTTTTATTTTAGTAAAGAATAATTTAAATCTGTTAATATGCGAAATCTACTCAGCTTATTATGCCTTTTTCTTTTTTTATTTTCTTGCAAGCATAATGAAAAAAACAAAAAAGAATCAACTAAAGTCTATACCATTTCAAGTAAATATAGTTGTTTTACTCCTGAAGTTATGGATAAGTTGTGGTATTCTTCCGGAAAGAAAGCGCCACTTCTAAAAGGACTAGAAGGTTTACATTTTCCTATTTCAACGAAAAATGCAGAAGCACAAAAATATTTTGACCAAGGATTGATGTTGTCATTTGGGTTTAATCATGCTGAAGCCGCTCGATCCTTTTACGAAGCTGCTCGACAAGACTCAACGAGTGCAATGTGTTGGTGGGGATTTGCTTATGTTTTAGGACCAAATTACAACGCAGGAATGGAAAAAGACAATTTTAAGCGTGCTTATGATGCTGTGCAAAAAGCAAAATTCTATTCTAAATCATCCACCCAGAAAGAAAAAGATTTAATCGAAGCATTAACTTATCGTTATGCCAAAGACACCACTATTACTCGTCCCGTACTTGATTCATCTTTTGCAGTTGCAATGCGAAAAGTGTATAAAAAGTATTCTGATGATGTAACTATAGCTTCTATTTTTGCTGAATCACTAATGGATTTACATCCATGGAATTTATATAAAAAAGATGGAACGATTCAACCCTGGACACCTGAAATTTTATCAGTACTTGAAAAAAGTTTGATGTTAGAACCACGGCATGCAGGTGTTAACCATTTTTACATTCATGCAACAGAAATGTCACAACATGCCGAAAAAGCTTTGGCAAGTGCAGATTTGCTTCGTGATTTAGTTCCAGGTGCAGGACATCTTGTTCATATGCCTTCGCACACTTATATTCGAATCGGACGCTATCATGATGGTGTTGTTACTAATCAAAAAGCTGTGTTGGTTGATAGTTTGTATATGGAATCTTGCCATGCACAAGGCATTTATCCTCTTGCTTATTATCCTCATAATTATCATTTTATTTCTGCATGTGCTACACTTAGCGGTGAAAGTAAAATTGCCATCAAAGGAGCTAATGCAACAGCCAACCATTGTTATAAAAAATTATTATCTGATCCTGCTTGGTCATCGCTTCAACATTATTATTCCATTCCTTGGTATGTGGAAGTAAAACTTGGTTTGTGGAATGACATTATTTCTTCTCGCGCACCAGAAAAAAAATTAAAATATCCTTTGGTAGTTTGGCATTATGCACAAGGTATGGCAATGCTTTCCAAAAATAAAATTGTGGAAGCCAAAAAACATCTTGCCGAAATGAATAGAATAAAGATGGATCCAAATCTGAAAAAATTAACTATATGGAACATTAATAATGCTCTTGATTTATGTGAGATTGCCTCGAAAACTTTGGATGGAGAAATAAGTGCTAAGGAAAAAAACTACTCCAAAGCGATTTCGCTTTTGATAAAGGCAATGAAAATGGAAGATGCCTTAAATTATGATGAACCGCCTGATTGGTTTTTTTCTATTCGTCATCATTTGGGAGCCGTTTTAATTGAATCAGGGAAGTATAAAGAAGCACTAAAAGCGTATGAAGAAGATTTAAAAAATTTCCGTGAAAATGGTTGGGCCCTAAAGGGGTTGATGAATGTTTATGAAAAACTTGGAGACAAAAAGAAATACAATGAGACGAAAATTCGTTTTGAAGCTGCATGGAAATATGCCGATATTAAAATTTCATCTTCAAGGATATTGTAAGAATTAATTTTTATCACAATTTTTCTTTTAAATACTTAGCCGTAACCGATTTTTTTATTTTTATGATTTCTTCGGGAGTTCCTTCGGCGAGCAATTGTCCGCCATTTTCGCCACCTTCGGGACCTAAATCAATAATCCAGTCGGCGCATTTTATCAGGTCGAGATTGTGTTCAATAACTAATATCGAATGTCCTTTTTCGATGAGTGCCTCAAATGAAGCTAAGAGTTTTTTGATATCGTGAAAATGTAGTCCGGTTGTAGGTTCGTCAAATACAAAAAGTGCTTTTTCTTTTGTCGCTCCTTTCACTAAAAAAGAAGCCAACTTGATGCGTTGCGCCTCGCCACCAGAAAGGGTAGAGGAGGATTGCCCTAATTGCACATAACCCAAACCAACGTCCTGCAAAGGTTGTAATTTTTGGGTAATCTTGGTTTGTTTGTTGGTTGTGAAAAACGCTATGGAATCATCAACGGTCATAGTCAAAATATCGTGAATGTTCTTTCCGTCGAAAGTAACTTCCAGTACTTCTTTTTTGAATCGTTTGCCGTTGCAGGTTTCGCAATGCAATTGAACATCAGCCATAAAAACCATTTCAACGTTAATCGTTCCTTCGCCTTTACAAGTTTCGCAACGGCCGCCATCCACATTAAACGAAAAATGTTTGGCTTGATATCCTCGAATTTTCGACAGTTTTTCTTTGGCAAACAATTCCCGAATATCGTCATACGCTTTGATATAAGTCACAGGATTCGAACGGGAACTTCTTCCAATCGGGTTTTGATCCACGTATTCTATATGCTGAATTTTGTGATAATAACCACGCATTTCCGTAAATTGTCCCGCTTTTTCGCCAACGCCATCCAACTTTTTCTGCATCGCAGGAAACAAGATTTTTTTGACCAAAGTACTTTTTCCACTTCCAGAAACACCCGTAATTACGGTCAAACATTCCAAAGGAAATTTGACATCTATATTTTGTAAATTATTCTCTCTTGCGCCAAGAATTTCAATGTAATTATTCCATTTTCTGCGAATTCGGGGTGTTTTTATTTCTAATTCCCCGTTGAGGTATTTTGCCGTCAATGATTTCGACTTTAAGATTTCTTCAAAAGTGCCTTGGGCAACCAATTCGCCACCAAAAGTTCCCGCTTCGGGACCAATATCAATAATCATATCGGCAGCTTTCATAATGTCTTCATCATGTTCCACCACAATAACAGTATTGCCTAAATCACGCAAAGACTGCAACACTTTGATTAATCTTTCTGTGTCTTTTGGGTGTAAACCAATACTAGGTTCATCCAAAATATACATCGAACCTACCAAACTACTTCCGAGCGAAGTTGCCAAGTTAATACGCTGCGATTCTCCGCCAGAGAGTGTCGCGGAGTTTCGATTCAGCGTTAAATAATCCAAACCAACTTCGGTCAAAAACGACAATCGGTTGTTGATTTCCAATAGCAATCGTTTGGCAATTTGTTTTTCATAAACATCCAAATCGATATTTTCAAAAAAAGTAACCAAATGTTTGATGGGTAAATCAACCAAATCTGAAACCGTTTTGGAATTGATTTTAACATAAGAAGCTTCGATTCGCAAACGCTTTCCTTTGCAGGAATGACATTTGGTTTTTCCTCTATACCGCGAAAGCATTACACGATTTTGAATCTTATAATTTTTCTCTTCCAATTCTTTGAAGAACGCATTCAAACCTTGAAAGAATTTATTTCCAGTCCAAACCAAGTCTTTTTGCACTTCCGAAAGTTCAAAATAGGGTTTGTGGATTGGGAAATCAAACTTGTAAGCGTTATTGACTAATTCGTCCCTAAACCAGCCCATACTTTCTCCACGCCAAGGATAAATGGCATTTTCGAAAATGGATAAAGAGGTATTTGGAATTACTAGTTCTTCGTCAATTCCGATGATGTTTCCGTAGCCTTCACAAACGGGACAAGCACCATAAGGATTATTGAAACTAAATAAATGAACATTGGGTTCTAAGAAACTAATGCCATCCAATTCGAAATTATTACTGTATGAAAAACGTTTGTTGGTGTTTAATTCTTGTAGATGGCAAATCCCTTTTCCTTCATAAAAAGCAGTTTGAACAGCATCTGCAAGACGATTGTAAAACTCCTCTTCTCCCGAAGTTTCGGGATTAATTACGATTCGATCAATAATGAGAAGAATGTCTTTATTGTCTAATGTATGACTGTCGATTTCGTCGAGACGAACCGTTTCATTGTTGACCAATATTCTAGAGAATCCTTGATTGAGAAGCGCTTTCAATTTGTCCTCCAAAGCGCGGCCGTGTTCCAAATGAATTGGGGCTAAGAGTAACCATTTGCTATCAATTTCAAATTTTTTAACATCAGCAATAACATCCGAAACCGTATTTTTTTTGACTTCTAGTCCTGAAATTGGTGAAAAAGTTCTACCAACTCGGGCGAATAGTAATTTAATGTAATCGTAAATCTCGGTAGATGTTCCAACTGTAGAACGAGCGTTGGTGGTATTTACTTTTTGTTCGATGGCTATGGCTGGAGCAATTCCTTTGATGTATTCTACTTTTGGTTTGTCTAATCTCCCTAAAAACTGACGAGCATACGAAGACAAACTTTCTACATAACGCCGTTGTCCTTCGGCGTACAAAGTATCAAAAGCTAAACTCGACTTGCCAGAACCCGAAAGACCAGTTATAACCACCAATTTGTTTCTTGGAATCGCCACATCCACATTTTTAAGGTTGTGAACTTGAGCCCCTTTGATAATTATATTTTTCTTCGGATCTAGTGTAGAAAGGTCAATTGGCATACAAAAAATGAATTTTCACAAAAGTAATCAATTTTGAAATGAAAATTGACGATGAACGAATCACAAATTTCCGTATTCAAAATGGCAAATATAATCTTACCAAAAACAATTAATATTTGCTTTTTTTAAGTAAAAAAAACAATTTAATGTAAAAAAAAGCTATATTTATTTAGAAATTAAAGTTCAGGTTTGTTAATCCAGCTTTCAATAGTTTGACCTTTAGATTCTGGGCCTAGGTAATTTATAGTAATTTCTTGATTTTTCCCAATTGGCTGAATAGCCTCAAAAATCATAAGTTCTTTAACTTTATCGTAATAATAACTGGCGTTACAACTCTCGGAATGGTTGTATAATGAACCATAACCTAATGCAATACCCGTATATTCGTGTTCCTCGTCTATCATAAAGGCATAGTAATTAAGTAACATGTGTTTTCGAACCGTCATTTCTTGCAATTTCATTTTAATAATAGGACATTCCTCGATGATAGTTCCAGTTTTAATGGCTTTTTGAGCAAAAACACCACGACCGTGAATAGGCGAAACGGCTACATAAATAGTAGAATTAGGTTTAGTAACAAATAAATTATTTTTATCACTTTTAAAACTTTTGTAATATGAAAAAATCGATCGCATTTCTAGGAGCATTATTATTTGGTTCGGTAACTTTTGGGCAAGTTACCAAAAATGACAGTATTAAAAAACCGTCAAGTAGAAAAGTTTCTGCTGACGATATGAAAAAATTCCCTGAGGATGTGGAAACTACTTCTAGTGACGGACATATAAAACTTGAATCACCACAAACAAATTTAAAGTTTTTCCGTCCAAATCCAAGTAAAAATGCTTCTGATGCTTCGGCTGGTGCGGGTGCTAAAATTAATGGGGTTACTCAAAAAGGGAAAGACGGAATAATTGTAACTGAGAAAATGGGTGGTGATGGTAAAGCAACGACTACCGAAAAACAGCATTATACTATAAAAATGACTAATGCAAATAACAAAGCAGCTGCAAGTGGTGACGAATCAGGAGTAATAAAAGAGGGAGCCACTACACATAAAAAACATGTTTCTAATATTAAATGGACACCTGGCAAAGCTCCCATTGGTAAAACAGTCAAAGATTCTATACCTACACCAACTACTAAATCTACAGATATGTTTCTGAAAATTGGGGATATAAAAGGAGAAAAAGAAGGCGTAGTTGCGCCACCTACTAGTACAGAATCTTCGGATATGTTTTTAAAAATTGGTGATATAAAAGGAGAAAAAGCTACGCAAGATCCAACGGAGTCCAAAGCTAACGATCTTAATCAGTCGTATTTAGAAAAAAAAATACAAAAATAAAATAAAAAATAGGGTAACAATTAGTAATGCGTGTTGATATAGAGTTGTATTCGTTCTTTTGGCAACTTAAGATATAGGCTCTAAAAAAATAATTTAAATTTAAGGGTAACAAATTTTAAACTAAAAGTATCTAGTATTATAAACAACTAAATAATCAATAATTTAAAAATTAGAAATCATAAAAAAAAGAATTATCACAATAGCTTTAGTAGCTATTACAAGTTTCACAAGTCAATTATTTGCTCAAGAAGTTTCTGCTGTAGCCCCTGCTAAAGCAAGTTATGACTTGAAAAAAAATGTAAAAGCTAGAGTAAGTCA
>NZ_JBJXDQ010000078.1:0-35528 GCF_046155325.1 Flavobacterium sp. | reverse complement strand
TTTATACTTATTCACCAACAAAACTTCCTAAAGAAAATGAAAATAGAACAAATCAACCCTGAATTAAAAATAGAACAAATTAACCCTGACAAACTTATTCCTTATGCAAACAATGCCAGACAACATGATGAAATACAAATAGCACAAATAGCAGGAAGCATAAAAGCATTTGGATTTAATCAGCCAATTTTAATTGACAAAGAAAATGTAATCATTGCAGGACATGGCAGATTGTTTGCATCTTTAAAATTAGATTTAAAGACTGTGCCTTGCGTAAGATTAGAACATTTAACTGAAACAGAAAAACAGGCATACATCCTTGCAGATAATAAGATTGCTTATTTTGCTGTTCCAACCTTCGTTTTTGTTTGATGTGGGTTTTCAATTGAGTTATTTAGCATTATTTTTTATTCTTTGGCTACAACCTTTATTAGCCCAACTTTGGGTACCTCAAAATAAAGTAACGAACTACTTTTGGGAAATTCTAACTGTTTCTTTTGCTGCGCAAATTGGCGCATTTCCATTGAGCATATACTATTTTCATCAGTTTCCGGGTTTGTTTTTTGTAACCAATTTAGTCGTGATTCCGTTTTTGAGTATCATTATGGTTTTGGGCGTAATTGTCATGATTTTGGCAGCTTTCGATGTTGCGCCACTGTTTTTATCCAAAGCACTAGAGTGGAGTATTTTTATTTTAAACAAAATCATCAATGCTATTGCTTCGCTAGAGCAATTTATTATTCAAGATATTCCATTCAACAGTTATTTGTTGTGGAGTGTTTATTTGCTGATAATTGCAACAGTTATTTGGTTTAAAAAGCCAAGTTTTAATAGGCTTTCTCTAGCAATGATTGCAATTCTAATAGTGCAATTTAGCTATTTCCTAACGCATTGGACAATTCAAAACCAGAAGGAATTCGTCATTTTCCATTCGAAAAAGAACACGCTGATTACGGAACGAAATGGAGAAAATAGTACTCTGTTTGCCAATGACAGCCTTTTGAAAACAGCTAATGAAAATAAAACATTGAATGCATACTTAATAGGCAATTTCAGTTATTTACAATCGACAGAAAAGTTACAAAACACCCTTTACTTTAAAGGCAAGAAGATTTTAATTTTGGATAGTTTGGGCGTTTATCCCAAAAATACTAAGCCAGATATTGTGGTGCTGACCCAATCTCCAAAAATAAATATGGACAGACTATTTCAAAACCTAAAACCACAAATAGTTGTGGCAGACGCTTCCAATTATAGAACTTATATTAGTCTCTGGAAAGCCACTTGCCTTAAAAACAAAATCCCTTTTCACGCTACTGGCGAAAAGGGATATTATAAATTAGATTGAGATTATTTCGTTTTAGGAATTCCTTTAAACTATCAATATATGTACAGTTTCAAAAAGTGTTGATGTTAATTGATTTACTTTTGTTCAAAATAAAATTCGTGGGTTTTAATTACTTCTTCTCTTCCCATTTGAACTAAATCTCCTGTTTCTTTTAAAAAAATACCTAAACTTCTTTCGTTATAAATTAATTTCATCTCTGAAGAATAATCTGTAACTAAATACATATCTCCCTCAAGCTTAAAAAAAGGAATTTCTAGTTTACTTTTTATTTTTATTCCTTTGTTGACAATTACCTCTTTAGATAGTTTTTCTTTAATTACAGCATCATTTTTCTCCCACGCTGGCGCAAGCGTCACGCTTATGCCCATAAAAAATGGAATGTTGTTTCTTGATTATCTCAGTTTTAGTCCAGTTCGACAGAATGCTTTTATAAAAGGGTTTAGTATAAACAAAGCTCAAAAAACAGTTGTTTTTGAGCTTTTTTTATTAAAGTGATGGCCTTAAAACAATCAATACGGCCGCTTATTCTGTTCATGTATAATGGATTTATACCTTATTTCATTTAATTTTTGTAATTTTGTTAAAACAAATTTGGATATGAAAACAACTTCTCTTTTATATAACAATGAACCAACAGACAAAGAATTAGCGAAACTAATGAAAGACGTTTTGGTAGATGTGAAAAAAAGAGCCAAATTGGCTTCTAAAAATTTTAAAGAATTACAAAAAAAGGAAATTATAGCGTCTAAAAAACGGTATGAAAATTATATTTTAAATGGAATATAAACCTACCTTAATTGTAATTGCGGGACCTAATGGGTCTGGCAAAACATCAATTACTACTCAAATTTTAAAACATGACTGGCTTAAAGATTGTGTTTATATAAACCCTGACATGATTGCTCAAGATGAATTTGGAGATTGGAACAATAAAGAATTTGTTTTAAAAGCTGCAATTCTTGCTGCAGAAAGAAGAGAAGAATGTATTTTAAAAAAACAAAGTTTTATTTTTGAAACTGTTTTTTCTGCACCCGATAAAATTGAATTCCTTAAAAAAGCTAAAGACAATGGTTTTTTTATTCGTTTCTTTTTTGTGGGAACTTCTCATCCTTCAATAAATGCTATGAGAATAACAAACAGAGTTTTAGAGGGCGGCCACGATGTTCCGATAACAAAAATAATTTCTCGTTATATAAAATCAATTTCTAATTGTTGCGTCATTTTGAAATTTGTTGATCGCCTGTACATTTATGACAATTCTGAAGATTATAAACCTGCAAAATTAATTTTTAGATCTAGTAACGGAATTTTAACTAAAAAATATGCTGAAATAATAGATTGGAGCATTCCGATTTTAAAATCTTTAAACTGAATAAAAGTTAAACAGAGGTAAAACAAAGCTCAAAAACATACGTTTTTGAGCTTTATTTTTAAATGGGTAGTGGTATTTTTTTTCAATAGTTGAAATGATTTCAGTAATTTGAAGTTTTAAAATTGGGATATTTTCTACTGCCGTGTCCCAAATGGTTTCTGGTCTAACCCCTGCTAGCGCGAGCTTCTAGCTCTTGCCTGTAAGAGATTGTTGTCACGAGCGTGACGCTCGCGCTAGCGGGGGGGCTTTGGGAAACCACTTGCCTGAAAAACAAAATCCCTTTTCACGCGACCGGCGAAAAGGGATTTTATAAGTTAGATTGAGATTATTTTTTTGCTAAAATCCCATCGGCAACGGCCAGCCAAGCTGCTGGTCCTCCAGCAACATAACCTGTTTTATCGATAGGAACAAAATTTACTTTTCCGTCTTTCATATCTGCATTTACAAAATAAATAGTCGGGAAACCTTGAATCTGAAAACCTTGTTGCAATTCGGCATTTTGTTTTTGAATTTCAGGAGTTTGGGGAGTTCTTCTTGGATAGTCCAACTCGACTAAAACTACATTTTTCTTTGCCCAAGTCTCAAATTCAGGTGTTTTCAACACCTCTTTTTGCAAACGAATACACCAACCACACCAGTCACTTCCTGTAAAAAAAAGCAACATAGGTTTTTTCGATGAATTGCTCAGAGCAACCGCTTTGTTCATATCGGTATGCCAAACAAATGGCATCTCTTTTTCGACTTCTACTGATTTATTTTCAGTTTTGGTTGCTTTTTTAACTTTGGTTTTTTTAACTGTTTGTGCCTGAAGATTTAATATTCCTAAAAGCAAGAATAATACAATTTTATATTTCATTTTTATTTAATTTTAAAATTTAACTTCCCAAATATAGTGCCATTATCGAACACCGTGCATTAATTTTTTGATGATAGGTGACATGGCAATCGAAAAAACCGCTACAGACATAGAAATCAGGGTTAACATCCAAAAGAAATAACTCAATCCGTGTTCATTTGCTATGGTGTCAATGTTTTCGCCAAACATTCCAGCTCCTTTCATTCCAATTGCGACTGCAAGATACCAAACTCCAAACATAAATGCAATCATTCTTGCCGGAACTAATTTGCTCACATAAGACAATCCTACTGGAGAAATACACAATTCGGCCATCGTATGGAAAAGATAGACAAGGATAAGCCAGATCATGCTTACCGATGCCGTTTTAGCTCCTGGAAGTATGCCGTCTGCACCAAAAGCAACGCAAGCCATTCCCAAAGCCAACAAGGACATCCCGATTCCGAATTTTAAATTTGCGGATGGATTGTATTTGCTCTCCCACCATTTTGAAAATAAAGGTGCCAAAGTGATGATAAATAAGGAGTTTAAAGTCGAAAACCAAGTAGCAGGAACCTCGGTTAATGGTGTGGTTACTTTATCGATTTTAAAAGATGCTAATGTGACATCTGATAAGGCTAAATAGCCAGCAGAATAAAAATCTTTCACCAACATCCAAATAGCAATGGCCCAAATAATAACGAAACTAATACTCAAGATCATATTGGCTACTGCATAATTTTTGAACGTTTGCTTGAATAATAAATACAAAACCCAAGTGATAATGGCCAATGGTAATATCGTAATCAAGGAATTGATTACTAAAAAGGTTATGCTCCAGTTTCCTTCTAAAACTCTATTCGTATAATCGCTGGCAAAAATGGTCAAACTATTAGGCGATTGCTCAAATATAGCCCAAAAGAAAATGGTCAAAAAAGCGAAGAATGTCACGGCAATTAACTTCTCTTTCGTGATTTGAGAATATTGAGTGAATCGATAAATAAGTAACAAAATAAATAATCCCAAAGCAGTAACAATGGCAATGGAGTTTCCGTTTTCGCCCAGAAAACCAAAAATATTGATTTTGCCCCCCGAAATTTTTGATGCTGGATCGTTTAGTATCCAAAGTAATCCCAAAATACAAGTTATCGCTATAACGCCTAATTGTATCGGGGTAAAAGGATTTCTTTTATCGGTATCTAAAGCTTCGGCTTTAGCTTTGCTTACTGCATTAGGTTTTAAACCAATATCCCCAAAGATATTTTGGGATAACCAAAACTGTAAGGTTCCGAAAAACATAAAGATTCCAGCTAATCCAAAACCATAACTCCAACCTACTTTTTCTCCTAAATAACCGCAAAGTAATATCCCGAAAAACGCACCTGCATTAACTCCCATATAAAATAAAGTATAAGCGCCATCTTTTTTCTCGGGACGATCTTTATATATTTCCGAAATAATAGAAGTCATGTTTGGTTTAAAAAATCCGTTACCGAAAACCAATAACAACAATCCCAAGTAGATGGAAAATTCCGTTTCGACCGCCATCGAGGCGTGTCCTAAAGTCATCAATGTAGCTCCAAGTACAATAGCCCAACGAAAACCAATTATTTTATCGGCAAAATAACCGCCTAGCATAGTTGACAAATAAACCAATCCTACATAAGACCCAAAAAGAGCGGAAGCATTTTCTCTAGTCCATTCCCACCCCCCATCAACTGCAGCTGTTGTCAAGAATAAAATAAGCAAAGAGCGCATGCCATAAAAGGAAAACCGTTCCCACATTTCGGTAAAAAACAAAACAAATAATCCTGCTGGATGTCCTAAAACTGGATTTTTAAAAAACTGGTCTGTTGAATTTTGGTTCATATTTTAATCTCTTTTAGGTTTAATTCCTCGAAGCTGTGCTTCGGTTTTTTTTCCACAGATTGCTAATACCTCTCGAAATATTCTCCGAGTTAGTTTATTTATTTAATTCTTTATCTACTCCGTGCATTAATTTATTAATTGATTTTGATAGTGCCAAAAGTACAATTCCAAAACCTATTCCGGTATAAAATAAATATTCGAAAAGTTTCAAATAGCTTTGTTTTGCCAAATTCAAATCGGGAGCTTCCCCGTTTGAGGTGTCCACAGAGGCAATATTGGCCAATATGGAGGCTATAAATTCAGATCCGGCAGTGGCTAAAAACCACACACCCATCATAAAACCTACGATTTTTACGGGGGACAATTTAGTAACCGCAGAAAGACCAACAGGCGACAAACAAAGCTCTGCGCAAGTATGAAGAAAATAAGTTAGTACTAACCAAAACATACCCACTTTTCCCATTCCTGAAACATTTATTCCTAAAACTAAGGAACCAAATCCAAGACCAACTAATAATAAAGCAATCGAAAATTTGATGGCTGTATTGGGATTGTATTTTCCTAATTTAACCCAAAGCCAAGCAAAAACAGGAGCGAAAAGGACAATGAATAAAGCATTAAGACTCAAAAAATTACCTGCAGGGATAGTTCCTCTATCTAAAATCCTGTCGGCAAAAAGATTCAAAGATGTATATGCCTGTTCAAACAAAGCCCAAAAAACAATGGTGAAAATAATTAAAATTGTAAGTGCAATTAATCGTTCTCTTGCTATTTTATCTAATTGGGTTATGGCATAATATGCAATATATATAAACGAAATCCCTCCCGCAATAATAAGTAAATTTTGAACTACACTATGACTTTGAACCATCTGCCAAACTATAGCTATTGAGAATATGCTTCCACCATAAATTAACCATTCGTTTTTGATGCCAAAAGCTTTCTTTTCTAAAAATTCTGGAAAATTCGATTCGCCTTTTCCCAACAGCAATTTTTTACCTGAAATAAAAGTTAATAAACCTATAAGCATTCCGATGCCTGCTGCACCAAAGCCATAGCTCCATCCATAAATTTCGCCTAACCATACGCAAACTAAAGTTGCCAAAAAAGACCCTAAATTGATTCCCATATAAAAAATGGTGAATCCAGAGTCGCGTCGTTTGTCTCCTTCAGCGTACAATTCTCCAACCAAAGATGAAATATTAGCTTTCAAAAAACCAACTCCCATCACTATAAAAGCTAGGGACAAATAAAATATTTGCAAAGCAAAATCATCCCTTACAATTTCTCCTGTTAATGTTTTGGTAGTGGCATTTCCTTCATAAGCCATTCCTAAATGACCTAGTACTAATAATATTCCACCAAAAACAATCGCTTTTCTGAATCCTAAATATCTATCAGCAATAAAACCACCCACGACTGGCATAGCGTATACTAGAGCAGCGTAACTCCCCACTAATAAATTACCAGCTTCATCTGAAAAAAAATAATATTTTGTAAGATAAAAAATAAGCAAGGCCTTCATCCCATAAAATGAAAATCGTTCCCACATTTCGGTAAAAAACAAGATAAAAAGGGCACGTGGATGTCCGAAAAAATTATCTGTGTGCAATTGGGTATCGGTTGTCATAAGATAAGATTATAAATTATTTATAATACAAGTAGTGTTTAAATAATAAAGGTCAATTTTAGTGAAAAATTTACACTTATTTCACATTTAACTTGTTAAATGTTGAAAATAAAATTAGCATACCCTGTTTTTAGACTGCAAATAAAACCGCTAAAAACGTATATTTGTATCCAAATGGATTGAAATATTTTAAAATGAATAACTTTATAACTGGATTTTCTAAATTATCCAAAGAAGAAAAAATAAACTGGATTGCCAAGGAATACTTTTCAAATCCTAAGGAAGCACTATCATTGCTGAAAAACTATTGGAATACCGACGAAAAAATTCAGAATCTACACGACGAATTTATAGAAAATACGATAACTAATTTTTATTTACCACTGGGTGTGGCTCCCAATTTTCTAATCAACGGAAAACACTATACCATTCCGATGGTTATTGAAGAAAGTTCGGTTGTAGCTGCTGCGGCAAAAGCAGCGAAGTTTTGGTCAACTCGTGGCGGTTTTAAAACTACAGTTTTAAATACTGAAAAAATTGGTCAGGTTCATTTTATGTTTACTGGCGATGCTTTAAAACTAGAAAAATTCTTTTTAGAAATTAAAGCTAAATGTATCGCTGCAACGGAAAGCATTACTAAAAATATGCAAAAACGGGGCGGTGGCATTCTAGAAATTGAACTAAGAAACAAAACTCATTTAATAGAAAATTACTATCAATTGCATGCTACTTTTGATACTAAAGATTCAATGGGAGCCAATTTTATCAATTCGTGTTTAGAACAATTTGCCAAAACTTTGAAAGAAGAAGTCCATTCATTTGAATCATTTTCAGAAGAAGAAAAAAATATTGAGGTAGTGATGAGCATTTTGTCAAATTATGTTCCAAATTGTATTGTTCGAGCCGAAGTTTCCTGTCCTTTGGAAGAATTAATAGAAAAACATATTAATGATCCTAAAGATTTTGCCGAAAAATTTGTAAGAGCTGTTCAAATTGCCGAAATAGAACCTTTTAGAGCAGTTACTCATAATAAGGGAATCATGAACGGAATCGATGCCATAGTAATTGCAACTGGCAATGATTTTAGGGCTGTCGAAGCTGGAGTTCATGCTTATGCTTCTAGAAACGGACAGTATTCCAGTTTATCACATGCCAAAATCGAGAATGGGATTTTCAGTTTTTGGCTTGAAGTACCTTTAGCTTTGGGAACCGTTGGCGGTTTGACTTCGCTTCACCCATTAGTAAAATTTTCGTTAGAAATGTTAGAAAATCCAACTGCAAAAGAGTTAATGCAAATAGTCGCAGTAGCTGGATTAGCCCAGAATTTTGCAGCTTTACGTTCTTTAACAACAACTGGAATACAAGAAGGACACATGAAAATGCATTTGAATAACATACTCAACCAACTGGAAGCTACCGATGAGGAACGCCTACTTATTCGAAAACATTTCGAAAAAAATGTTGTTACACATAGTAGCGTTGTTGATTATATTCAAAAATTAAGGAGGATAATCTAGCATTAAGATAAAGATAAAAACAGATTTTATAAAAAAACAGTCATTAAAAAACCTTTGTGACTTTGTGCCTTCGTGGCAAATACTATGAAAAAAGAATTTTATAGCAACGGAAAACTATTAATCACAGGGGAATATCTAGTTCTTGATGGGGCAAAAGCTTTTGCGTTACCAACCAAATTTGGACAAAACTTAATTGTTGAAGAAAAAAGCAAACCAGAGATTCATTGGAAAAGCTATGATTCTGACGGTAGTATTTGGTTTGAAGACACTTTCACTTTTGAAAATATAACTATTAATGACAATACTGAAAAAAAATCTTCCATAAGAAATACTTTAATTTGCATTTTACATGAAGCTTTCAAATTGAATCAAGAGTTTATTGATGGTAGTATAGGTTATAGCATTTCTACAACGCTTACTTTTCCAAGAAATTGGGGACTGGGCACCTCATCTACTTTAATAAATAATATTGCCCAGTGGCTAGAAATTGATGCTTTTATTTTACTGAAAAATAGTTTTGGAGGCAGTGGTTATGATATCGCTTGCGCACAAAATAACTACCCTATTTTGTATCATTTAGTCAATGAAAAACCTATTATTGAAAAAATAAATTTTAACCCAACATTCTCTGATAACCTATATTTTGTATACCTTGATGAAAAACAAAATAGTAAAGAGTCGATACTATCCTATTACAATAATAAAAATAGAGAATTGACCGAATCCATAATTAAAAACAATAGCATTACACAAAAAGTTTTACATTCTACAACACTTAGTGAATTTGCTTTGGCATTAGAGGAACATGAAGCCGAATTAAGTTTAATTCTAGAAATACAAACCATTAAAGAATCAAGGTTTCCTGATTTTGAGGGTGTAATAAAAAGTTTAGGCGCTTGGGGTGGTGATTTTGTATTGGCCATTTCAAAAGAAAACCCAAAAGAATATTTTATAAAAAAAGGTTTTAAAACAATAATTCCTTATAAAGATATGATTTTATAAAAACAGAAAATCCCGATAAATCGGGATTTTCTGTTTTTATAATGTTTTTAATTTTAATAATTAAATTGGCTTCTGTTATCTACAATTTTAGCTTCTGCTTTAAGTGCGGGAATAACTCTATTTGTATCTCCTGCACTTTGAGATTTTAATTTAGCTACATAAGGAGCAAAATCTTTCAATGCTGGAGCTCTAACAACACCATTGTTTTTAATTACATAAACTCCTGAATTACCTTCGATTGGCACCGAAATTTTGTTGGCGGTTAGTGCAAAAGCATTTCCAACAACTTTAGGTTCTTGACCTGTAGCTAAATATGGGTTTTCCATAGTTATTGCTGTTGCTTGTTGAATTGCACTTCCTGAACTTTTTGCAATAGCTTCTAATGAACTACCAGACATTTTAGCTTTTAACAATTCTGCTTTTTTCTTGTTTTTAATACTATTTTCTACAGAGGGTCTAGCGGCTTCTGCAGTCATTAATCCTTCTTCGTTTATCTTTTTAACTTTTGCAATCACGTGGCCTAAATTTGCCACTTCAAATCGTTTTACATCCCCTGATTTTGTTCCTTTTTCAAAGGCCCATCTTACAATATTTCTTTGGTTACCCAATGCACCAAAAGACTCATCCATAACCTTTGATGTTACAGCTGGTGATAGAGTAAGTTTCATTTCTTTTGCTAATTTTTCAAAATCTTTATCATTAGCGTCCATTTCAAATTTAGTGGCTTGAGTAAATATTTTATCCGATGTAGCTTCTGAAGGCTCAATTTTTTGAGCGATAGTAGCTAAACTAACGCCATCTTGTTTATCTGCAATTTGGATAACATGAAAACCAAAATCAGTTTCTACTAAACCTATTTTTCCAACAGGATTATTAAAAACAAAATCATTAAACGGTTTCACCATTTGATTAGGTCCAAAATATCCTAAATCACCACCTTGTTGAGACGAAGAATCATCAGAAGAGGTGTAAGCTAACATGAAAAAACTACCTGGATTTGCTGTCAATTGGGCTAAAATGGATTCAGCTTTAGCTTTAGCTTGTTCTTTAGTTCTTTTTTCTTTTTTATTTGGAACTTGTGTTCCTTCATAACTAATTAATATGTGTGCTGCTTTTGCATTTACTCCAGATTTTCTACCTAAAGATTTAGATATACAATAGTTTTTACCATTCATATAAGGTCCAAATATTGCTCCAGGTGCTAAGTTATATAATTGTTCAGCTACAGCAGCAGGTAAATCTTTTTTGGCTACATAAGTAGAATCATAAGGAACATCCGAATTTGAATTTACAAAATCAACAACATTTACTGCATTTTTAAATCCAGATAAAGTATCGTTTTTTGCAGTTGTTTGATTATAAACAATACTTCCTGATAATAAACTATTTACTTTATTTTTGATATCGTTTTCATCAGCAACCGATGCTTTTTCTTCAATCAATACATATTCTATTTCACGTGTTTCATCTGATTTGTATTTTTTTTCATTTTTTGAAATAAATTCAACAATCTCAGTATCAGTAACTTTTACTTGAGTATCTTTTATTGAAGAGTACAAACCAGCAACATAAGCAAAATTAACTTTGTTGGCTTCCATTTCATACTTCAATTTGCCCTCAGCATCAGTAGTATAATTACTTGCTCTTACTAAAGAAGAATATATTTGATATTTGGCGTTAATTTCAGCTTCTTTTTCTCTTGCTTTCAATCCTTCGGCTTGATCTGGGTTTGATTTGAAAAATTCTTTAAATTTTGCTTCATCAAATTCACCTTTGGCATTCAAAAAAGTTGGGTTTTTTCCAATATTTTGATCTGCTTTTAGAACTTCCATAATGTGTTTTGTTCCTACACTCAAACCTAATTTATCAAATTCAGAAGATAACAATGCAATTGAAACTTCTTGATTCCAAACGGTATTGGCTGCAGCTGTAGAGGTCATCCCTTGTTGGCTTTTTTCAACATTACTCACTTTAACTCTAAATTCTTCAAATGGAATATCTTTTCCATTAATACTACCTACGTCATTGGAACTTTTTCCAAAGTTTCCTTTATTAAAAAGATCCCCAGCTATAAATGCAAATAAAGCTAATGCAATGACTAATATCATTAAAGCGGAACGTTGTCTAATTTTTTGTAAAACTGCCATTTTTATTGTTATTTATTTTAATTCAGTTTGCGAAAATACAATTATCTAATTAATAATTATAATTGAAGCGTTTTATTTTACAAGATTTTTTTAAATCTTAAAAAAAATCATTGTTTTATTGTCAATTTCACCAACTCTATTTTTTTATTTGTTGCTTCTTCAATTCTAAAACAATAATTATCAATCGTAATTTCAGCGCCTTTTTGTGGGATTTCTTTGGTTGCATCTACAATAAAACCACCAAGAGTCCCATAGGAATCGCTTTCGGGTATACTAAATTTATAAGTTTGGTTCAAATACTCAACATCAAAGCGTGCAGAAAAAATATAGGTGCTATTTCCAAGTTCTTTTTCAATCAATTCCTCGTCCAAATCATGTTCATCTTCAATTTCACCAAAAAGTTCTTCGATTATGTCTTCCATAGTAATGATTCCCGAAGTCCCACCGTATTCATCAAGAACAACTGCAACACTTTTCTTTTTCTTGGTCAGTAAATTCATTACATCATTTATGAACATAGTTTCAGGAACATATTCAATAGTAATGACAACTGATTTTATTGACTTGGGTTTTTTGAATAAATCAAACGAATGTACATACCCTATAATATCATCCAATGAATTTTGATACACTAGAATTTTAGAATAGCTCATTTCAATAAATAACTGTTTAAGATCTAATACCGAATCATACAAATCTATAGCCACCAACTCCGTTCTAGGAGTCATAACATCTCTTGCTTTTACTCTTGAAAAATCTAAGGCGTTTTGAAAAATCTGAATTTCTGAATCAATTTTTTCATGATCCTCAACCGTACTCATTTGTTCAGTAATATAATTTCCAAGTTCTGCTTTACTAAAATATAAGGGTACTTGATCACTTTCTGTTTTGAAAAAATACTTTAATATAAAATCAGAAATACCAATAAAAAAAGAAGAAAGGAAGTAAAACAACTGATAAAAAAGATAAGCAGGAACTGCAAATAATTTCATGAAAGTATTGGCATAAATTTGAAAAAATACTTTTGGTAAAAATTCTGAGGTAATCAAAACTATGGCTGTAGAAATAATAGTTTGAATCAGTAAATCGAATAATTTAGAAAAATTGAAGCCTGCAATTTCAAACCAACCCATCAACATTTCACCCATAAAAAATCCGTAAATCACTAAAGCTATATTGTTACCAATAAGCATAGCGGTAATGAATTTAGAAGGTTTTTCGGTGAGTTTAGTGAGAATAGCCGCCAGAAAATTATTTTGCTTTTTTTCTATTTCAAGGTAAATTTTATTCGAAGAAATAAAGGCTATTTCCATTCCTGAAAAAAAAGCACATAGTATTAAACACAATATAATAATACTAATTTCCATGCATTAGGATTTGTTATTTCTATCTTCAAATTTCTTAGCAAATTTTCGTCTAAAAAGGAACATACATATAGAAAGGACTGCTATTCCTATAAAAAGTATCTGTTGATCGTTATCCTCATCCCAAATTTCAATTGCTTTAAACACAAAGAAAAGAGCAGCTACTAGATATACGTACTGGGTATATTTTAGATAATTCATAATTTATGTTTTTATTCGTTGGAGTCTATTTCGCCAACAATTTTTTGTGAATTAACAATCTTAAAATCTTTACTAAAATCGATTCCTTGACCATTTGAAACTCCTTTTTGATCTGTAAATTTAAATCTTTTTTCGGTAAAAAACCATTCGTTTTTTTGATCGTAATATAATTGCTGTGTTTCTAACATTTGTCCACTCTCCGAAGTTATTTTTACATTTCCTTGCAAATCTATAATTTTGGTCAATTTATAGGAAACAGCGTAATCTGATTTTATAAATGTCTTTTTTGCTTTCTTGTCAAACAAAGTTAGATTTATTCCTTTGGGAAATTCTGTAAATATAAAATTTACATTATTGTAATCAAGCATTTTTGGACTTTCTAAAATGGCATTAATTTGACCCGAATCAGTATATTTTAGATTTAAAAAATCTGCTTCGCCACTGGGTACAAATTCAGAAAAATTAATTTTTTGAACTTCCTTAAAATTACTTTCACATGAAAAAAAGAAAAGCACAATACTTATTGTGGCAATAATGTTAAAAATATTTATTTTTGATAAGGCCATAGTTTATGCTTGCTAAACCTCAGTATAATTTCGGAGTATTATACTAGTTGAATTTTCTTTTTTCGAACCATTTGTCATTCAAAGATAGACCTATGCCAACATTAGCATAATTTTCTTGAATCAAGTTTGATTTTGTTGTTCCTTTTTTTCCTAATTCAAATCCAATATTTATGTTAGAAAAAGTACCTCTTAATGGCAAACCTAATCCTAATGTAAATCCAATATCATTTATCGATTCTGAATCAATCACTAATCCTGTTTTTTCATATTTTAATCCCCCTCTGTATACAATTTTCTTTGCATAACTGGAAAAAGATTGGTAGTTCGGGATGAAAAATCCACCAATAACATATTTTGAATATTGTCCAAAAGAGACTTTACCATCAGTATTGTAAGAATTATACAAATTAGCTTTGTTTTGCTGCGTAATTTCAGCTCCTAATAGCCATTTTTTATTTTCTCCTATTCCAGCACCAAAAGATAATTTAGAAGGATATTTTAAATCGACATTTTCATTTATAGTATCTATTTCATCTACAATTACCAAATTAAAAAAAGTATCATAATTTACAGTTGCTATATTGATATTGTTTTTAGATTTCAAACTGTTTTCTGGAGTGAAACTAACGCTTGAATATACATTTATTTTCTTATTTATTTTAGCTTGATACATAGCACCAAAATTAAAATTCACTCCCGACAAATCTGAGGTATTTAATTGTCTAGTTCCTACTGGAACATCAGTTATAAATTCTAGGCTACTGGTTTCAATATTTCCAAAATTATAATGTACATCAGCTCCTATACTTATGTTGGGTGCTATTTTATATCCAAATCCTAAGTAAACCTTGTTTACACCGCCTGTACCGTCTAAAAGTCTATTGTTTTGTGAACCATCCGGAAAAAGTGTTTTTATCTTATACCCTACCGAAGAATATGGAATTAATCCAAAACTCATCCCTAATTTTCCAATTGGTAAGCCAACGGCCATATAATCTAAAGTAGCTCTAGTAGTTTTTGCAGTTTGACTATCGGTTTTCAATTTTGTAGTAATTGCGCTTCCACCAATAGAAAAAGTAGTCAATTTTAAATCTGAATAGCTTGCAGGGTTTTGTAAATTAATATGAATACTATCAGACATTATCGACAAACCTCCCATTGAACGGTTCTCTTGCGAACCCTTAAATCGGACTTCTCCAATACCATAAAATGAATATGGAGATGCAGTTCCTTCTTGACCAAAGCTAATTAAAGAGAAAAACAAACAAGCTATTATTACAATTTTTTTAATCATTTTTAATTTTATATTGATATGTTTGGTTCAAACTTTCCAAAAGGAAATTAGAATTGGCAAATATGGTATTTTTTAATTGGTTAGCCAAAAAATCTGTATCACCGCCCGTTAAAATTATTATAAAGTTTGGATAGATTGCCTTGTATTGCTCTATAAAACCATCAATTTCAAAGACTAATCCGTTTACAACTCCTGAATGAATAGACTCATTTGTTGACTTTCCAATAAAAGAATCTGGATTTTCTGGGGCTAATAAAGGGAGTTTTGCAGTAAAATCGTGAAATGTTTTATACCTCAATCCCAATCCTGGACTAATAGCCCCCCCTAAGTAATTATTATTAGAATCAATAAAATCATAAGTTACACAAGTTCCCGCATCAATTACCAATCGGTTTTGATTTGGATAAAGCAAGGTAGCGCCTGCGGCGAGCACCATTCTATCTACACCTAAAGTTAATGGTGTTTCATAATTGTTTACAAAAGGAAAGCTATATGTTGGAGAAACAAAATGAATATTTAAACTTCTTTGAAATTTATTGAAATTTTGTTTATCAATATCTGAAACACTAGAAATGATAATATCTGATATTTCAACATAAATATTTAGGATCTTTTGAATGGTAGTTTGGAGTTCGAATTTACTAAAAACAAATACCTCCAAAAGGGTATCTTTCTCAAATACAGCTCCTTTAATTCTGGTATTGCCAACATCAACAGCTAAAATCATAAATTGCAATTAAGAGTACAAAGGTACGAATTGATTTTTTTTAATATTTGTTTTGGATAAACTAAAAATCATTCTATATTTGCACCCGCAATAACAATGGTACCTTAGCTCAGATGGTAGAGCAATGGACTGAAAATCCATGTGTCCCTGGTTCGATCCCTGGAGGTACCACAAAACCCACTCATAACGAGTGGGTTTTTTGTTTTTTAAATCTTTTTATGGCAGCCCATTTTCTTTATATCTTATATTCAAAGTCTAACACAAAATATTATGTGGGAGAAACTCATAATATGGAAGAAAGAATTTTGAAACACAACCAACATTTGTATTCAAATTCCTTTACAAAAATTGCAAATGATTGGGAGTTAGTTCTAGCTTATGAATGTGTTGATAGAGCTGACGCTTTGTATATTGAAAAATTTATTAAGAGAATGAAAAGCAAAATCTTTATTGAAAAAATAGTAACAACCCCTCAAATTATTACAGATATATTATCTAAAAAATAATTAATCCATGTGTTCCTGGTTCTCCCGAAGCATCGGGACTGGAGGTACCACAAAACCCACTCATAACGAGTGGGTTTTTTGTTTTTACCCAATATTATATCCTAAAAATCTTAAATTATAGTTTATTTTTATAATCGGGATTAATAAATAAATGAAACAAAAAAATATTCAAAAAATCAAGTAGGTTTGGTATATTTGTGAAATCTACTTATAAAAATAAGTTTCTTTACCTTAACTAACCAACACTAACCTTTATTTTTTAACTTTTATGGAACAAATTATCAAAGACACAACAGCAAATCCAGCACCATTAGGGCTTTTTGGATTCGGAATGACCACTATTTTATTAAACATTCATAATGCAGGGTTTTTTGAACTCAACGCAATGATTATGGGAATGGGAATCTTTTTTGGTGGGATTCAGCAAGTGATTGCTGGAATTATGGAATGGAAAAAAGGAAATGGTTTTGCTATGGCTGCTTTTACTTCTTACGGTTTCTTTTGGTTATCACTAGTAGCGCTGTGGTTGCTCCCGCTAATGGGTGTTGCAAAACCTGATGGCCCTTCGATGGGATTTTATCTCGGAATGTGGGGTTTATTTACTCTTGCGTTTTTTATAGGAACACTTAATGGGAATACTATCGGAAAACTTATTTTTGGTTCTTTAGTTATTCTTTTTGCATTATTGTCGGCGGCTAGTTTTACGGGTAGCGAGGAAATTCATACCATCGCGGGTTACGAAGGAATTCTATGTGGTTCGTTTGCTTTTTATGAAGCCGCTGCATTGGTAATTAATCAAAAATTAGGGAGGGAAATTTTACCATTATAATAAATAAAAAATTTAAAAGTCTACTGAAATAGGATCACTGTCATTTGTCCCTTTTAGTCAAAAAAAATTCTTAAATAAGGAAAAAATAATATGAGCTATTATAAAATTGAAAATTTAGAACAATACTTTAAACATTACAATAAATCAATTCGAGAACCGAGAAAATTTTGGGGCAAGATTGCTTCTGAAAACTTTACTTGGTATCAAGAGTGTGAAAAAGTAATGGAATTTGACATGGGCGAAGCTAGTATAAAATGGTTTGTAGACGCCAAAGTAAATATTGTTAAAAACTGTATCGACAGACACTTAGCCAAAAGAGGCGATAAAACAGCCATCATTTTTGAACCCAACGATCCAAAAGAAGAAGCACAGCACATTACCTATAACGAATTACACGCAAGGGTTTCAAAAATGGCCAATGTATTGCGAGAACAAGGAATTAAAAAAGGGGATAGAGTTTGTATTTATCTTCCAATGATTCCAGAATTAGCAGTTTCTGTTTTAGCTTGTGCCAGAATTGGGGCTATACATTCGGTTGTTTTTGCCGGTTTTTCGGCCACAGCGGTGGCGGCAAGAATCAATGACAGTGATTGCAAAATGGTAATCACAGCAGACGGAGGATATAGAGGCGAAAAAACAATTGATTTAAAAGGAATTATTGATGATGCTTTAACAAATTGTCCTTGCGTCAATAAAGTTTTAGTAGCCAAAAGAACAAATTCATCAATTGACATGAAACAAGGTCGAGATCAGTGGTTACAACCCTTGCTAGAGGAAGCCTCTGACAACAATGTTGCAGAAATTATGGATGCCGAAGATCCTTTGTTTATTCTTTATACTTCGGGCTCAACAGGCAAGCCAAAAGGAATGGTTCACACCACAGCGGGTTATATGGTTTATTCAGCCTACACCTTTAAGAATGTTTTCAACTATGAAGAAAATGATGTTTTTTGGTGTACTGCTGATATTGGTTGGATAACTGGGCACTCTTATATTTTGTATGGCCCTTTATTAAATGGTGCTACAACAGTTATATTTGAAGGAGTTCCGTCTTACCCAGATTTTAGTCGTTTTTGGCAAACTATCGAAAAGCACAAAATAACCCAATTCTATACTGCGCCAACAGCCATTCGTGCATTAGCAAAAGAAAATGTAAAATATGTTCAGAAATATCAGTTGAAGTCCTTAAAGGTTATTGGATCAGTTGGCGAACCCATAAACGAAGAAGCTTGGCACTGGTACAATGACCACGTTGGTGGAAAAAGATGCCCACTTGTAGATACTTGGTGGCAAACGGAAACTGGTGGAATTATGATTTCGCCTTTAGCATTCGTAACACCTACAAAACCAACCTATGCTTCTTTACCTTTACCGGGAGTTCAGCCCGTTTTGATGGATGAAAAGCGTAATGAAATCGAAGGAAATCAAGTAACTGGGAGTTTGTGTATTAAATTTCCTTGGCCCGGAATTGCTAGAACCATTTGGGGAGATCATCAACGCTATAAAGAAACTTATTTTAGTGCTTTTCCTGGAAAATATTTCACGGGAGATGGTGCTTTGCGAGACGAAGTAGGATATTACCGAATTACAGGTCGTGTTGATGATGTAGTAATCGTTTCAGGACACAATCTTGGAACAGCGCCAATTGAAGATGCTATCAACGAACACCCAGCCGTTGCAGAAAGTGCCATTGTAGGATTCCCACACGATATCAAAGGAAATGCTTTGTATGGTTTTGTAATTCTAAAAGAATCTGGAGAATCTCGTGACAGAGACAACTTAGCTAAAGAAATTAATCAACATGTAGCTGGCCACATAGGACCAATTGCCAAATTAGATAAAATACAATTTGTTTCTGGTTTGCCAAAAACCCGTTCGGGTAAAATCATGCGTCGCATTCTTCGTAAAATTGCAGAAGGTGATTATTCAAATTTTGGCGATATTACCACTTTATTGAATCCTGAAATTGTTGAAGAAATTAAAAACGGCAAATTATAAATTATCAGAATTTTTTAAATTTAATGACTTCAAAAGCATTTATTTTTGACCTAGATGGCGTTATTGTCGATACCGCAAAATACCATTATTTCGCTTGGCGAAAAATTGCTGACCAATTAGGTATTGATTTCACTCACGAACACAACGAATTATTAAAAGGAGTCAGTAGAGTTCGATCTTTAGACATTATCCTTGAATTAGGAAAAGTTGATGCTTCGCAAGAAGATAAAAACAAATGGCTCATTCAAAAAAATGAAGATTATTTGTCTTATTTAGTTGATATGGATGCTAGTGAAATTTTGCCTGGCGTTTTGCCAATATTAAAATTTTTAAAAGAACAAAATCAATTAATTGCATTAGGATCAGCGAGTAAAAATGCAAGACCCATTCTTGAAAAAACAGGAACACTAACTTTTTTTGATGCTATTGTAGACGGAAATGATGTTACGAATGCTAAACCAGATCCCGAAGTTTTCTTGATTGCAGCTCAATTATTGAACGTAAAACCAGAAAACGCTATTGTTTTTGAAGATTCGGTTGCGGGGATTCAAGCTGCCAATATTGGTAGAATGACTAGCGTTGGGATTGGAAGTAAATCAACGTTGCACGAAGCTAAATATATTTTCCAAGATTTCACGCAGATAAATACCAGCTTTATTGAAGATTTGATAAGATGATTTTGTTTTGAGTTTGAAGTTTCAGATGCAACACCATTAAACTTTTAAACTTTAAACTTTAAACTAAAAAAATGAATCAAGATTATATTCAACCTGACAATTGGTCCATCATCGAAGAAGGATTTGACAAAGAACGTGTAAAATCATCTGAAAGTCTTTTTAGTATTGGTAACGGTGCTATGGGACAACGCGCTAATTTTGAGGAAAATTATTCTGGCGAAACCTTTCAAGGAAGTTATATTGCAGGTATTTATTATCCCGATAAAACTAAAGTGGGTTGGTGGAAAAATGGTTATCCAAAATATTTTGCGAAAGTGCTAAACGCTCCCAACTGGATCGGAATTGAAATCGAAATCAATGGAGAAAATCTTGACCTCAATAACTGCAAAGTGATAAAAAACTTCCGTCGTGAATTGAATATGAAAGAGGGATGGTATCACCGTTCTTTTGAAGCAACTTTGCAAAATGATACCGAAATATCCGTGAACATCCGTCGTTTTCTTTCTTTAGATTTAGATGAAGTGGGGCTTATTAATTACGAAATTACTCCTCTAAACAAAGATGCCCGAATCAAATACAAACCCTATATCGATGCGGGTGTTACCAATGAGGATGCCAATTGGGATGAAAAATTCTGGGAGCACTTAGAAACAAAACATCACGAAAATCAAGCTTTTGTTACAGCTCAAACGTTCAAAACACATTTCAAGGCAACTACTTTTATGCACAACAGTATTTTGTCGAATGAAAAAAAACTAAATATTTATTCCGAAATTATTTCGGCAACAGATGAAAAGATTCAGTTTAGTTATACCGTTGAAGTTGCTCAAGGCGTAAAATCTTCTATTCAAAAAATAGGGGGTTATACTGTTTCATTAAATCATGAAAATACCCTTATTGGTGCAGAAAATGCAATAAAATTAGCATTAAAAAAAAGCTATGCACAATTACTTCAAGATCAAATAGAATCTTGGTCAAAAATTTGGGAAATGTCCGATATTACCATTGACGGTGATGTGAAGGCACAACAAGGTATTCGATTCAACATTTTCCAATTAAACCAAACTTATTTGGGTAAAGACTCTCGTTTGAATATTGGCCCAAAAGGATTCACCGGCGAAAAATATGGTGGATCTACCTATTGGGACACCGAAGCCTACTGTATTCCGTTTTATATGGCGACTAAAGACCAGCAAGTAGCTCGGAATTTATTGATCTATCGCTACAATCAATTGGACAAAGCAATAGAAAATGCCGAGAAAAATCTAGGTTTTAAAAACGGAGCTGCTTTGTACCCGATGGTTACCATGAATGGCGAAGAATGTCACAACGAATGGGAAATTACCCACGAAGAAATTCATAGAAACGGAGCTATTGCATTTGCCATTTTTAACTACTACCGTTATACTGGAGATTATAGTTATATACCTGAAAAAGGATTGGAAGTTTTGATTGGAATTGCTCGTTTTTGGCATCAAAGAGCTAATTTTTCAAAAGACAAAAACCAATTTGTGATTCTGGGAGTTACGGGTCCAAACGAATATGAAAATAACGTAAACAATAATTTCTATACAAATTATATTGCAAAATGGTGTATTGATTATGCGTATGAGCAAATTCAAAAAGTGTCGCTAGAATATCCTTTAGACCATAAAAGAATTATAGAAAAAGTAAAATTATCGGATGCTGAATTAAACGATTGGAAAAAAGTATCTGGAAATATGTATTTTCCAAAATCAGATGAATTAGGTATTTATTTGCAACAAGATGGTTTTTTGGACAAAGATTTAGTTTTGGTCAAAGATTTGGATATAAGCCAAAGACCCATTAACCAAAAATGGTCTTGGGATAGAATATTGCGTTCGCCTTACATCAAACAAGCCGATGTTTTACAAGGATTCTATTTCTTTGAAGATCATTTTTCGACCGAAGAATTGAAACGCAATTTCGAATTTTACGAAGCTTTTACCGTTCATGAAAGCTCTCTTTCGCCTTGCGTTCATTCGATTCAAGCAGCCAAGTTAGATAAGATGGATATGGCGTATGCTTTCTATTTAAGAACTTCACGATTAGACTTGGACGACTACAATAAAGAAGTAGAGGAAGGTTGTCACATCACCTCTATGGCGGGAACTTGGATGAGTATTGTGGAAGGTTTTGGCGGTATGCGAGTCAAAAATGATACACTTCACTTTTCTCCTAAAATTCCAAAAGAATGGACAGGCTATTCTTTTAAAATAAATTTTAGAAACCAAATTTTGAAAGTCGCTGTAACCCATAACGAAACCCAATTTGCACTCGAAGGTTCAACAGAAATAACCATTTTTGTAAATGAAAAAGCTGTTTTGGTGAAACCTAATTAGCACCTTGAAAATCTAAACCATATAAGGCATATAAGTTGATCCAAGAAAAACTTAAATGCCTTATATGGTTAAATAAAAATGTTGAAATAAATTTTGTTGTATGTAAAATGAAAAAGATACTTTTACTTATTATTTTACAAATTCTTCCATGTTTGCACAAATCGAAAAAATAGACCCCCCGTTTTGGTATGCTGGAATGCAGAATCCCGAATTACAAATCATGTTCTATGGTAAAGATATTGCCCAATATCAGCTTTCGGTTTCTAATTTAGTTTCGATAACAAATGTTCTAAGAACAGAAAATCCAAATTACCTTTTTGTGACCATAAACACGAAAAATATTTCAGCTTGTGAAATTCTCTTTACTTTCAAAAAAAATAAAAGCGCTTTCGCCAAAAAATATACTTTAAAAGAAAGAAAAGAAAATTCTAGGCAACGCAAAAGTTTTGATTCCTCGGATGTAATGTATTTATTGATGCCAGACCGATTTGCAAATGGCAGCCCTAATAACAAAAATGACGCTTCAACTACAGAAAAATACAATCGCCATTTGCCCGAAGGAAGGCATGGTGGAAATATTGAAGGCATCATAAAAAACCTAGATTATTTAGTTTTATTGGGAATAACTACAGTTTGGATTACACCGCTTTGTGAAGATAACGACGCTAGTTTTTCCTATCATGGTTATGCGCAATCAGATGTGTACAAAATAGATCCTCGTTTTGGCACTAATGAAGATTATCTTCGATTAGCCTCTGAAATACATAAAAGAGATTTGAAATTAGTCTTTGATTATGTCACCAATCACTGGGGATTAGAACATTGGATAATCAAAGATTTACCTACTCCCAATTGGATAAACCAATTTGAAAATTACACCCAAACCAATCACAAAAGGTCGACAATTCACGATACTAATGCTTCTAAAATAGATACCCAAACCTGCCTCACTGGCTGGTTCGTGCCTACAATGCCCGATTTAAATCTTCGAAATCCACTAACCTTAAAATATCTAATCCAAAATGCCATTTGGTGGATTGAATATGCCGATTTAGATGGCGTAAGAGTGGATACTTTTAATTATTCTGATCCTCAAGCAATGGCAAAATGGTGTAAATCAATCACCGATGAATATCCTAATTTTAATATCGTGGGCGAAATTACCATGCTCAATCAAGCCCATCTTTCCTATTGGCAAAAAGACAGCGTAATTAGTCAAATAAAAAAGTATAATTCTTATTTACCTAGTGTTATGGATTTTCCTTTATCAGACGCATTATTGAGTGTCTTTAATGATGATGATGACAGTTGGGGAAGAGGAATAATTAAAGTTTATGAAAATTTTACCAATGATTTTTTATACCCAGATGTATCTAATTTATTAATTTTTGCCGAAAACCACGACACAAAGCGCCTAAATCAAGTATACGCTAATAACATTCGAAAATATAAAATGGCGATGGCTATTTTGGCAACGGTTCGAGGTATTCCGCAATTATATTATGGTTCCGAGATTGGCATGGCAGGCGATCAAAATATAGGTGATGCCCATATCCGTCAAGATTTTCCCGGAGGTTGGGAAGAAGATTCAAATAATGCTTTTACAAAAGAAGGAAGAACCGAAATTCAAAACGAATATTTTGATTTTACTTCAAAACTATTGCAATGGAGAAAAAATAAATCGGTGATTCATTCTGGAAAAATGACCCATTATATTCCGGAATACAATGTTTATATTTATTTTAGATATAACGACAATGAAAGTGTTATGATGTTGCTCAATGACAGTAACCAAACCCAAAATATAAATACAAAACGTTTCAACGAGAACCTGGGTGATTTTAAATCTGGGAAAGATGTGATTACAGAAAAAATTATAGATGTCACAGGCGAAATTACTATGGAACCCAAATCGGTACTTATTTTAGAATTAGAAAATAAGCAGCATAGTAACCCCAAAAACAAAAGTGATTCGAAAATTACGATTCAAAAAAAATGAAAAAGATCCTGAATATAGGACATCGTGGTGCTAAAGGATTTGAGCCTGAAAACACTTTAATTTCTTTCGAAAGAGCTCTTGAAATGGGTGTAGACGGAATTGAACTTGATGTGCACATGAGCTGTGATGGAGCAATAATAGTTATTCATGATGAAACTATCGACAGAACTACCAACGGAAAAGGATTTGTAAATGCATTATCTTTGCAAGAATTAAAAAGGTTTCGCACTGAAAAACAGCAACAAATCCCAACGCTTATCGAAGTTTTTGACATTGTAAATCGCCAGTGTTTAATCAATATTGAGTTGAAAGGGAATGGAACAGCAAAACCCATACTAGAATTAATTGAATATTATGTGTTAGACAAAAACTGGAATTATAGTGATTTCCTAATTTCAAGTTTCGATTGGAATGCATTGCGAGACGTTCGCTTATTAGATGCAAAAATTCCAATAGGTGTTTTAACCCAAACCGATTTAGAGTTAGCCATTGCTTTCTCAAAATTCATAAAAGCAGAAACCATACACCCCTATTTTCATTTGTTAACCAAAGAAAATACAAGGCAAATGCAAGAAGAAAATCTAAAAGTATTTGCATGGACAGTAAATGAAATTGAAGATATTCAAAAAATAAAAACATTCGATATAAACGGAATTATTTCCGATTTTCCGGATAGGATTTTAAACCATTAATCAATGAATATTTTTCAAGACTTGCAGATGAATAAGCTTAATAAATCTTAACTCACTTAATGGTTTAAAAATGAATCAAAATTTCGACATAATTATTGTTGGCGGTGGTGCAGCGGGATTTTTCGCCGCAATAAATATTGTAGAGAAAAATCCAAAGCTGAAAGTCGCTAT
This sequence comes from Flavobacterium sp., assembly GCF_046155325.1. GTDB lineage: Bacteria > Bacteroidota > Bacteroidia > Flavobacteriales > Flavobacteriaceae > Flavobacterium. The sequence goes on along the minus strand of NZ_JBJXDQ010000078.1, from coordinate 10,421 downwards.
TCTCGAGAGAGGCAAAGAAGTTTTGTCTAAAGTTCGGATTTCTGGTGGCGGAAGATGCAATGTAACCCACGCCTGTTTTGAACCCAATGAACTAGTGAAATTTTATCCTCGTGGCGAAAAAGAATTGCGTGGTCCTTTTCATCAGTTTTGTTCAGGTGATACCATTGAATGGTTCGATAATCATGGAGTGGAGTTAAAAATAGAAGCTGACGGACGAATGTTTCCCGTATCTAATTCCTCCCAAACTATTATTGATTGTTTTATTCAAGCAACTCAAAAACTTGGGATTTCAGTATTGACTGGTCAAAGTGTTCAATCCATTTTCAAAAAAGAGGCTTTTTGGAAAATTGAAACACAATCAGAAACCTACATTGTCGAGAAATTAATTATGGCAACAGGCAGCAATCCAAAAATCTGGGAAATGCTACACACTTTTGGTCACGCTATTATTTCGCCCGTTCCGTCCTTATTCACATTCAATATTAAAGACGCTCGAATAAAAGAATTGCCAGGTGTTACAGCGCAAGTTTCTGTGAAAGTTAAAGACACAAAACTCGAAACTTCGGGCCCATTATTAATAACACATTGGGGTATGAGTGGTCCCGCTATTTTGAAACTCTCCGCTTGGGGAGCACGGATTTTGCACGACAAAAACTACCAATTTACCATTTTTGTGAATTGGCTGAACGATTTAGATGCCGAAAATGTCGAAAAAACGCTCAAAGAATTAAAATTAGAACACGCAAAAAAAGCCGTTTCCAAGAAGTCGCCATTTGATTTAACCAACCGTTTATGGGAAAGTTTGGTGCTTGCATCGGGCATTGAATCGGAAACAAAATGGGCCGATTTATCGAAAATCCAACTTCAAAATTTAACCCATCAGTTAACAAATGGCACGTTTCAAGTCAATGGAAAAAGCACCTTCAAAGAAGAATTTGTAACCGCAGGCGGAATCGATTTGAAAGAAATTAATTTCAAAACAATGGAAAGCAAATTGCACGAAAACCTTTATTTTGCTGGAGAAATTGTAAATATCGATGCCGTAACTGGTGGTTATAATTTCCAAAATGCGTGGACTAGCGGATTCATTGTCGCCAATTCAATTTAGATTTTTATCTATTTTAATTAGGAGCGAATTGTCCCCGCATTTCAGGAATTGCAATTCCCGCTTTCGCCTTTATCTCTCCACTTCGTTACGAGGATATCGGCTTCATCGGGACTAAAGGAATATTCATTTTTGTGTTTTAAATTAAGAGAAGTTTATCCTTTGATTAACAAGAAATTAGTAGTCAAATCAACCATTTAACTTTTTGCTTTAGATATTTTTACAAAATGAAATTATCTCAAATCAAATTTGTAATTTTCTTTCTATTTTTAATTGTACATATCAGTTTCTCACAATCAGAAACTGTTTACAAAGGTAAAATTCTATGCAATAATTTTCCAATTCAAAAAATAGAAATAATCAACTTAAATTCAGAAAAAAGTACCTTTTCAAATAGTGCTGGCGAATTTTCCATTGTTGCAAAATCGGAAGATATAGTAGTTTTTGCATCAATACTATACGATTACAAAAAAATTTCTGTTCAACCTGAAAACCTTAATAATCATATTCAAATCATATCATTAATAAAAAAACCCGAAGAACTTAAAGAAGTAATCATAACAAAAATAAAGTGGCAACATATTGGCTCAGATAAAAACGCATCCAACCAAATTGCCTTAGACAAGATGCAATCCCAAATAAAAAACCCATTTATTTATGATGGCAGTATTACAAATGGTCTTGATTTTATAAAAATCGGAGGATTGATAATCGATTTATTTAAAAAAGACAAAACTGAAATCAAAAATAAAATTCCTGAAATTCAATTTTATGAATTAGCAAAAAACAAAAATTACCAAGAATATTACAGTAAAAGTTTAAATTTAAAACCAGACGAAATAGAACTATTTCTACAATTTTGTGGTGCCGATCCAAAATCTAAAATTGTAGCTCAAAAGAATAATTCATTGGTAATGATGGATTTTTTATTTGCAAAAAACCTTGAATTCAAAAAATTAAAACCTTAAATATTATTTTAGGTACGAACTCAACTGATTACTAAAAAACTGAAAACTGAACACTAACCTCGATTCAACCACCAAATACTCCCATTCAAAACCATAGCAAAACTTACCCAAAGTAAATACGGAATGAACAAATAGCCTGCAATTTTATTGATTTTGCTAAATTGGATATAAGTTTCAAAAATCATCAACCACAAAATGATGATTTCTATTCCTGCCAACATGGGGTTTTTTAATCCAAAAAATAAAAAAGACCACAAAGCATTCAAAGCTAATTGAACAGCAAATACTACCAAAGCTTTTTTTACGAGTTCTTTTTCGCTTTCTATACGATTCCAAACCAGCCCTGCCGCAACTCCCATCATAACATACAACATGCTCCAAACGGGGGCGAAGATCCAATTGGGCGGATTAAAACTCGGTTTTACCAAAGTGGGATACCAAGTTGTAATTGCTGAACGCGTGACCATTCCTGAAAAATAGCCAATCGCTAAACAAGTCACTACGACAACTAGAATTCGAGTAATTTTGTTCATCTTTATTTTTTTTCAAAATTAGTAAAACTTTGAACCAATTCAACAAATAAACAAATCAAGGTTTACACCAAAAAAAGTATCTTTGCATAAATTTTTAATTGATGACCTCAGCAAACGATTTTATACCTTCCAGCTATTCGCATTCTTTAGAAAAAGGAAGTTTCTCTTGGAGCGCGCCCAGTAATATTGCTTTAGTAAAATATTGGGGGAAAAAAGAAGGTGATGCACAGCAAATTCCAGCCAATCCTTCGGTCAGTTTTACTTTGAATCATTGCAAAACGATTACAACTTTGAGTTTTGCTAAAAAACACTTCGATACTTCGGCTTCGCTCAGCGCAGGCAAGCTCAGTGTGACGGATTCGGAGTTCTCTTTTGATTTGCTTTTTGAAGGCAAACCTAAAGAAGATTTTAAACCTAAAATTCAGAAATTTTTCGAAAGAATTGCTGTCTATTTGCCTTTTTTGAAAGACTATCATTTTACTATTGATACCCAGAATACTTTTCCGCACAGTTCCGGCATTGCTTCATCGGCTTCTGGAATGGCGGCACTGGCGATGAACTTGATGAGTTTAGAAAAAACATTAAACCCAGATATGACAGAGGAGTACTTCTATCAAAAAGCTTCTTTTCTGGCTCGTTTAGGTTCTGGAAGTGCTTGCCGAAGTGTAAAAGGCGAAGTAGTCGTTTGGGGGCACGAGCGAGAGCGAACTGGCGAAGCAAATCACACAAAAAAAATAGGAAGCTCCGATTTATTTGGAGTGGAATTTTCGAATACCATTCACAACAATTTCAAGAATTTTCAAGATACTATTTTGTTAGTTGACAAAGGCGAAAAACAAGTTTCGAGTTCCGTAGGCCATGATTTGATGCACAACCACCCTTTTGCCGAAAGGCGGTTTATTCAAGCACACGAAAATCTGAACAACCTTATTTCTATTTTCGAAAGCGGTCATTTAGATGAATTCATCACTATTGTCGAAAGCGAAGCATTAACCCTGCATTCCATGATGATGACTTCGATTCCGTATTTTATTTTGATGAAGCCTAATACTTTGGAGATTATTAATAAAATTTGGAAGTTCCGAAATGAGACTAAAATACCTGTGTGTTTTACCCTTGATGCCGGTGCCAATGTTCATGTTTTATACCCTGAAAGTGTAAAAGAAAAAGTATTACAATTTATTAAGGACGAATTAGTTGGCTATTGTCAAAATGGTCAGTACATTTGTGATGAAATTGGAAATGGGAGTCAATTGATAATTGATAATTGATAATTGATAATGGAAAATTAAAGAATGTAGAAACGAAACGTTATCAAAGAAAAATCATTTTTATTTGCAATTGAAATCGTTGGTCTTTATAAAGTTTTAGCCGAAAGAAAAGAGTTTGTTTTATCAAAACAAGTTTTACGTTCGGACATCAATTGGAGCAAATGTCAGAGAATCAGAACATGCGCAAAGTAAAGCTGATTTTATACATAAATTATCGATTTCACTAAAAGAAGCTAACGAAACAGAATATTGGTTAGATTTATTGTATGAAACGAAATATATAAATCAAATTGAATTTGAAAATATAAAACCTAAAATAATAGAATTATTAAAATTGTTAACTAGCATTATTAATACTTCTAAATCAAAATAATTATTAATTATCCATTGTTAATTATCAATTAAAAAAATGAAAGGACCTTTATTTTACTCAAAAATATTACTCTTTGGAGAATACGGAATCATCCAAGATTCTAAAGGTTTGTCTATTCCTTATAATTTTTATAATGGTGCGTTAAAAAAAGACGCCAATCCTTCGGTCGAAGCTATAAAATCTAACGAAAATTTAAACCGTTTTGTCTCCTATTTAGAAACTTTACATAGTGAACAACCTGAGTTAGTGACTTTCGATTTAGCCACCTTAAAAAATGACGTTGCTACCGGAATGTATTTTGATTCAAGTATTCCTCAAGGATATGGTGTAGGTAGTAGTGGCGCACTAGTAGCTGCTATTTATGATAAATATGCTCAACATAAGATTACAGTTTTAGAAAATTTGACTCGTGAAAAATTATTAAAACTAAAAACAATTTTTGGTCAAATGGAGTCTTTTTTCCATGGAAAAAGTTCGGGATTAGACCCTTTAAATAGTTATTTAAGCATTCCGATTTTAATCAATTCGAAAGATAATATTGAAGCAACTGGAATTCCAACTCAAAGTATCGAAGGAAATGGAGCCGTATTTTTATTAGATTCTGGAATAATTGGTGAAACGGCTCCTATGGTTACCATTTTTATGGATAAACTAAAAGATCAAGGTTTTAGACAGATGCTTAAATCACAATTCATCAAGCATACCGATGCTTGTGTCGAAAACTTTCTTGGTGGCGATATGAAATCCTTATTTGAAAACACTAAAAAATTGTCAAAAGTAGTTTTGAATCATTTTAAACCTATGATTCCAGAACAATTTCATAGCCTATGGCAACACGGAATTGACACTAACGATTATTATCTAAAATTATGTGGTTCAGGTGGTGGTGGTTATATTTTAGGTTTTACCCAAGACCTAGAAAAAGCTAAAATTGCGCTTAAAGATTATAAACTAGAAGTAGTTTATCAATTTTAAAATGTTAAGTAAACAACACAAACTTTTTATAATGAAAATTATAAGTTTGTTCTCTGTTGTTAGAGGTTACAATATCTTTATCATTGTTCTCGCTCAATATCTTTCGGCTATCTTTATACTCGCCCCCGAAAAAAATTCCCTTACGATTCTTTTAGATTTCAAATTATTTATAATTGTTTTAGCTTCGTCACTGACTATTGCTTCAGGTTATATTATCAACAATTTTTACGATAGTAAAAAAGACTTTATCAATCGTCCCAACAAATCAATGCTCGACCGGTTGGTGAGTCAAAAAACCAAACTAAATGTCTATTTTACATTAAATTTTATTGTAGCCTTTCTTGCCGTTTTTGTGTCCTGGCGAGCCTGCTTGTTTTTTTCGGTATACATATTTTTAATTTGGTATTATTCGCATCGCATCAAAAAATATCCAATAATAGGAAACCTAACGGCAGCAGTATTAGCAGTATTGCCTTTTTTTGCCATTTTATTATATTACAAAAATCTGTATGAAGTGATTTTTGGTCATGCCACCTTCTTGTTTTTATTACTTCTGATTCGAGAGATGATTAAGGATTTAGAAAACATTAAAGGGGATTTATTAAATGATTACAAAACAATCCCTATTGTTTATGGTGAAGTTATTTCTAAAAAAATAATAACGGTATTGACAATTTCGACCCTTATTCCTGTATACGTTTTAATCGAAATTTTCGATGTGGGTTATATGGACATCTATTTTTATAGCTGTCTTATTATTTTAATTTTTTTCTTACTTAAACTTTGGAAATCTAACTCCAAAACCGATTATCTATTACTTCATAATATCTTAAAATTTCTTATACTGGCTGGTGTTTTCTGCATCATATTCATAAAACCAATTGTTTTGTGGCGAGGGATAAAATTATTATTTTAGCTTTGAATTTCTCGCTTTCAAAATAAAACAACCCCCCAATTCTATCTGCTGCATAAAAATTAAGTTTTAAATAATTCATCTGTTTCTTCAATTCATTTTTTTACTTTTACTGTAAAACCAAACTGAAATGAAAACCATCCGATACGAGGGGATTAAAAAAAATGCTGATACTACGACATTAATCAATGATTATTTAGTGGTTGAAGCTCCTTTGGAAATCAACATCAACAACAACACATTTACAGTAGTGATGCGAACTCCAGGAAATGATGAAGCTTTGGTTAGAGGGCTACTCTACTCCGAAGATATATATCGAGAAAGTGAAAATCTCATTCTAGAAGAAATCGAAAATAAAAACAATGGTTTTACTAAAATTAATATAATTATACCTAAAGAAAAACTAGGTAAGGGCTATCTAAATAAACGTTCCTTATTATCTGTATCCTCTTGTGGCATTTGCGGAAAACAAAGTTTATCCGATTTTGATACTCCAAAAATTAAGTTCGAAAATCAACCCAAAATTAATCTAGATCGCTTACCCGAAATGTTTTCGATGATGAAAACCTATCAACATACATTTAGCCTAACAGGAGGTTCACATGCCGCAATTTTATTTACAAAAGGATATGAATTTCTAACGCTTCAAGAAGATATTGGAAGGCATAACGCTGTTGACAAATGTATTGGAGAATTATTAAATACTAACAATTTAAATACTGCCGCTTTTATGCTGGTTAGTGGTCGGGTTTCTTATGAAATAATCACGAAAGCTTTTCTAGCGAAAATTAGTGTTATTGTTGCCGTTTCGGCTTGTTCATCACTAGCTGTTGATTATGCCAAAGAATTTGGCATTTGCTTAATTGGGTTTTCGAGAGACGAGAAAGCCACTATCTATTCAAACCCTTCGGGAGTTACTATAGGGAATAACCAAAAAATAATGAATTCCCATGACTAAAAAAACTATAGCCCAACCTCCTGAAAAATTTACTGGAATTAAAGAAACTGAAATCCCAAAATCAGCAGTTGGATTTAAAGCAGTTCTATCGGCTTTAACTCATATTAAAGAAGAAGTCGGCATCATAAAAGGCATCGGATTATTAGCTAAACTTAACCAAAAAGAGGGCTTTGATTGCCCGGGTTGTGCCTGGCCCGATCCTGATGAAAAAAGAGCGTTTTTAGCCGAATACTGTGAAAATGGTGCAAAAGCAGTAGCCGAAGAAGCTACTAAAAACAGAGTGTCTCCCCTCTTTTTTGCCACTCACAGTATAACCGAATTAGGTCATTTATCTGATTTTGAATTAGGCAAAAAAGGACGACTAACCCACCCAATGTATTTGCGCGAAGGAGCTAAACATTATGAAGAAATTCAGTGGGAAGATGCCTTTAACCTTATTGGAAAAACCTTAAATAATTTAAATTCACCTGATGAAGCTGTTTTTTATACTTCGGGGAGAACTAGTAACGAAGCTGCTTATTTGTATCAATTATTTGTACGGCAGTTTGGCACCAATAATTTGCCCGACTGCTCCAATATGTGCCACGAATCTAGCGGGTCAGCCTTAACCGAAACTTTAGGGATAGGAAAAGGCTCAGTAACTTTGGACGATTTCAAACATGCCGATTTAGTAATAGTCATAGGACAAAATCCAGGCACTAATCATCCCAGAATGTTGACGGCACTGGGAGAAACTAAAAAAAATGGCGGTAAAATTATTAGCATCAATCCACTACCCGAAGTGGGATTGAAAAATTTTATTGATCCACAAAACCCTTTAAAATGGTTAGGTTCAGGTGTGGATTTATCCGATTTATTTTTACAGGTAAAAATCAATGGTGATGTAGCCTTGTTGAAAGTCATTTTGATGCTATTGAATAAAAAAGAAAAGGAAAATCCAGGTTCTGTTTTTGACCATGAATTTATTGAACAAAAAACACAAGGTTTTGATGCTTTTATTGCCGATTTAGAAAAACAAAATCTTCAAAATTTGATTATGCAGACTGGACTTGACCAATCCGAAATTGAGAAAGCTGCCGAAATGATTGCCAACCCTAAAAAAATTATTGTTTGCTGGGCAATGGGTTTAACTCAACATAAAAACGCAGTAGATAATATTCGCGAAATTGTGAATTTACTATTGTTGAAAGGAAGTATTGGCAAACAAGGAGCGGGAACTTGCCCTGTACGTGGGCATTCCAATGTTCAAGGCGATAGAACCATGGGTATATGGGAAAAACCCTCAAAACAATTTCTTAATGCATTAGATTCTCATTTTGAATTTAAATCTCCTCGCAAACATGGTTTAGATGTTATTGATTCTATCGAAGCCATGCACGCCAAAAAAGCAAGTTTCTTTCTCGGAATGGGAGGAAATTTTATTTCTGCTACACCCGATACCGAATTCACTGCAACAGCATTAAGAAACTGTGATTTAACAGTTCATATTTCAACGAAAATTAATCGAAGCCACCTCATTCATGGTAAAGAAGCCTTGATTTTGCCCTGTTTAGGAAGAACCGAAAAAGACATCCAAGTTAGTGGAGAACAATTTGTGAGTGTCGAAAACTCGATGGGAGTTGTCTCAAAATCGGTGGGGCATTTAGACCCTTTATCTGACTACTTGAAAAGTGAGACAGCCATCGTAGCCGGAATTGCCAATGCTACTTTATTAGAATCTAAAGTAAACTGGACTGCAATGTCAGACAATTATGATATGATTCGAGATGCTATTGAGGCTACAATTCCAGGTTTTGACAATTTTAATAAACGAGTTCGCATTGATGGTGGTTTTTATTTACCAAATAATGCTCGTGAGAATGATTTTAGCAGAACCTACACTACTAAAGCTAATTTTACTATCAACGAAACTTCGGATATTGTATTAGAAAAAAATCAATTTTTGATGATGACTATTCGTACTCACGACCAATACAACACAACTATTTATGGTCTTAACGATAGGTATCGAGGGGTTTTAAATGAAAGAAGGGTGATTTTTATGAATCCTCAAGATATGGAAATGTCAGGTTTACAAAAGCATGATACTGTTGATTTGGTTAGTCATTTTGAAGGGCAAGAACGTCACGCAAAACAATTTATAGTCATACCCTATAGCATTCCTCGTCAATGTACTGCGACTTATTTTCCCGAAACCAATGTTTTGGTTCCGTTACAAAGCAAAGCAAGAATTAGTAATACGCCTACTTCAAAAACGGTAGTGATTAGTGTTCATAAAAGGAAATAAATGAAGGTTAATGTTGAGGAATCCTAATGCATTGACAAGCATAATATTAGGTTTTAAGATAGTTAATTATTGATTCGCATGAATATATAGTATCTTTGCAAAAATTATGAATTATTATGAATAACAAAGAAGGCGGTAATAAAGGCGGAAGTTCTAGAGCTAACAGTTCCAGACCAAGTTCTAATAAGCCAACCCGAGGCGGAGCAGAACGGAGCAAACCTGCAATGGCTAAAAGAGCGCAAGGGCCTAAAAAAATAAAAATAGCCAATAAAACGGCTCCTGTTGCAACTGACAAAGTAGAAAAAAAACCAAATCAAGCGCCTAAAAGACCAAAAGTGGCTGACGAAATTCGTCTGAATAAATATATTGCCAATTCTGGGGCTTGTTCACGTCGTGATGCCGATATTTACATTCAATCCGGAACCGTAAAAGTGAATGGGATTCCCGTTACCGAAATGGGTTATATGGTAAAACCTGGTGATACGGTCAATTTTGATGGCGCTACATTAACTCCTGAAAAAAAGGTGTATATCCTTTTGAACAAACCCAAAAACTTTACCACTGCCATGGACGAAGGTCAGGAATACCGCAATGTATTAGAATTGGTTAAAGGTTCAACCACTGCAAAAATTGGTGCTGTAGGAAGAATGGACAAGAACACAACCGGATTATTGTTATTTACCAACGATACGGATATGATTCGTAAGTTTACTTTACCGACTAACAAATCATCAAAAATTTACCAAGTTTCTTTGGATAAAAACTTAAAATTCGAGGATTTAGAAAAAATAAGCAAAGGATTAGTTCTTGACGGACACCGTGTTTTTGTTGAAGAAGTAAGCTATATCGAAGGAGAAGCAAAAAGCGAGATTGGTCTAAAATTAAGATCTGCCAATGTTAAGGTGGTTCGTTCTATTTTCGAAAACTTCAGTTATGATGTATTACGCATTGACCGGGTGGCTTTTGCAGGTTTGACCAAAAAGAATTTGCCTCGTGGCAACTGGAGATTACTTACGGAACAAGAAATTATCAATTTGA
>NZ_JBJXDQ010000077.1:0-13974 GCF_046155325.1 Flavobacterium sp. | reverse complement strand
TTTTATTATTAATTATATACTTTTTTTTTATTTAATTTATCTAAAAATTTAAAAAATATCGTTAACTGAAAAATCTAAATCTCTTTTTGCTGAGTTTATTTTATCCAAAATTCTTTTTCTTAAATGTGAAAAGGATGCCTCGTCTAGATAATTACTTATATCTACAACAGCCGCGCATTCTTCCGGCAGGTTATTCTTTAATTTATTAAAATTTATATCGTGAACAACCTTTAAATCTTCAAAAAGACATAATATATCACGAGACAATATTGCAAAAACTCTTTGATTTTGGAAATTTAATACCTCTACTTGATCTACTTTCATATATTTATTACTGACTTGCCTTTTACCTTTTACCTTACTAATTTGAATAATACATTATACTTTACACTAAAAATTTAATAAAGTACAAAAAAAAAGCGAGATTTTTCAATCTCGCTTTTTTTATTATTACTATTTAATTACTATTAAGTAGTTACACCAGTACACCGCTGATTTTCACATTATGTTTGTTGTCAGAAGGACCGCCGATGGTCGTTATAAACTGTAGAGACACTCTCTTATTTTGACCGATTTGTGACGTATAACTTTGGCTTTCTAGTTTTGCGCCGGTAATGATATACTGGACAGCAATCGGGCCACCGCCACCGGCCTGAGGTTTTCTGAGGACAATATTGATACCTTGTTCGGTATCATTAGCGTAGATCGCGCTAGTATCACCCTCTACCATGTCACCTAATTCTGCTTCTATTGCAAGCGTGGCTTGAATCGGGAACTGTAGCTCTTTCGAGAAAGAGAACGGAGAACCTAGTCTATTAAGAGGAGTTCTTGCAAGAGGAACACTTAGACTGTAACTCTGAATTTTCATATCCGTAACAACCGGGCCAAGAGTAGAATTACTTAAAGAAACAGTTATATCGCCCGGACGGATAGCTGATATGCCGCCGACGACACCCGAAACGGCTGCCGGGATAGTAAAGTTGTTATTACCAAGGGTGCTAACGCGTGAACCGTTAGAAGGAAGAACCGCCGGGCTAGCTAAACCAGTCGAGCCAGCATAAGACGCTAAGTTTAGTCCTTCAATCGTGACAGATTCAGTAGAGAAGTTACCTACGCTACCCGCCGCTGTAAAGTTAGTAATATAACCATTACCGATACCAATAGTAAATTTAGTAGAATCGGCATCACTGTTACCAATAGCATCTTCACCTTCACGAACGGTAGAGACAAAGTAATTCTTTTCATCTTGCTCTCTAGTAAAAATACCAGAAGCCATACCCGCCGTGCCATCAACAGAAAAACCTAAAATTCCAGCATTGTAAGCATTAGCTACTAGATAATCTAGACTGATAGCAGCGGTAGGAGATTGTAAAATAACACGTTCTAGAGAAGATAATTGACCATATTGATTAATATCAGTTCTAGTTACATTGGTGCTATAGTTAGCACTTTGGATACGATGTAATTGTTTGAGTGTATTGATTGTACCTGCGCCACCACCAGCATGACCCGTTCCACCGGGAAATAACATGTAACCGCTAGCGGTGCTTCCGGTTGATACATACACTGCTTGAGACTGTGAGATAATTCTATTTCTGGGCATAATATTAAGTTTCTATTGTTTTTGTTTGTTGATTAAAATAATTATAGTAATAATTTGTATATATCTTTACACTTTTTATTGCACGATTTGCAAAAATATTTTATTTTAGTATTAAATTATAGATTTATTTGGTAATCTCATGAGTTTTATCTCGAAATCGGACATGCCAAATTTCAAATCTGGATATTTATCACTAAAATTTTTATCACTTATTTTATAAAAATCTGCGTCGGCTATATAAGCCAGCCCATTTGAAACTGGATTTCCAATATATTCTAAATAATTATAATTACCACTTTTAAAATCTCCATAGTAATTTAAGGGCGTTTTTGACAGAACTGGGAAATAAGAAGATTTTTGATCCATTAATATATTGCCAACGGCATTTAGTTGATCTATACTGTCAGCTAAAATAACACAATGAACATTTGCCGTCGTTTCCATAGTCCCGCCAAATTCAAAAGGTTCATTACTAAAGTTAATACTGGTAATAAATATTCCAGGAACTACCAAAGAATTTTTGGCTACACCACTTAAAGTTTTATTATAACTAGGTCTTAATTCATATTTCGTTTCATAAATTAATTGTTCATTAGATTTAGTTGTAGGATAAATATTAAAATCTTTAACAGAATAATTACCACTTACTCTTAAATTTTGATATTGTGAGCCGCCGGACAATATAACACGACCGTTCATATAATCAATTTTTAAACCCGAAATTCCTTTTTGACAAAAAACATTATTTATATAAACCCCGGTGGGAACATTACTCCCACTTACCGATGTATCATAATTCCATTGTTTAAAAGGGGAGGCGTATACCGTATTATTGGGTAATACGGGGTCTTGCTGAGGGTATAATAAAGATGAATGATTGGTAAAACCACTTCCCCTTTGTAATATCTGATGATCTATATATAAACATGCGCTATAATATAAATCATTTGTTGCTGAAGTTATCATTATTTATAAAGGTTTATCTAATAGTTTAAGTAATTCTGTTAAATATTTTTTAGCAACATAATTAGCACTAGAATGTATAACATTGCGTCTTTGAATACCGGTTCCCGAACGACTATCTCCGCCCAAAACGGTTGGGTCATCGCTATATTTATATTTATTTAATCCGGCAATTCCATGTTCTACCATACTAATCCATGATTTTCCGTGGGACCAATTATCGGTATAATTAGCCATATCAGTAATCGTTTTAATACGATCTGGTTCCGGTTTTGTAAATTTATAAGTAAGGGTTTTGGTTGCTGCATTATAAACCCCCGGCAAATCAATCAATTTAATTGAATTTTGTAAATATTCATATAAATCTTGTATTGGTTGTGATCCAGACTCGAAACCAATAAAACTAAATAAATTACCATTAACTTGCAAACTTCCAGTAGCGGATGCCCCGGCATTGATTTCTTCGGTAATATCGTGGGATTGAAATTTGTTTAAAAATCTTTCTTTATGTGTATTTGTTATAATTCTCGCTTTTTCTTTTCCGATAGATTGCGCTTTGGGATAGCTAAACCTATCAATTTTATCCCTAATTTGGGCTACATTTAATATAATTTTACCTTGCATAATAATTTAAATATTTATTTATGTCTTACTAAATAAAATACACTATAATTTTTATCTATAAAGGTTTGGGGTGTATAATTTAAATCCAATTGACATTCTTGATCGTCCACTAATATTTTTGTAGAACCAGCAACTAAATCTGTATATTCATCTTTTACTTTAATTCTAATAATTCCATAATTTTGGTTTAATGGTACGCCTTGCCCCGCAAATACTAATTGAGTATACGATTCTGCTTTATCTAAATATTTTATTCTGGCCAATATTACAGTAGAATTGGCTGTATAAGTTATATTCGAGTCTTTTTTATCAGAGAAAAAATTATAATTATCATTATCAATTACTTCTACATTAGCAACTTCTTGGATTATTGTTATATTCCGCGCGAAAGTTTCTGCTATATTGTCTATAGCGGATAACATTGAGCTTTTTAATTCGGCGGATATTAAATTAGCCATTTTATTTTACAATCAATTAAATTATAACTTTTTATGGTTGTTGCAAAGTTTTAGTTAAATCAGTAGCTAAATCAGAGTAGAATTCAGAATGTAGACTTGCGGGTACGCACTTCCACCGACGATAAGATTCACTGATTTTATATAAATAATCTCGTATATCGTTTGATAATAGTCTATAGTTTTTAGCTATTTCATTTCTAGATGTTCTTTTAATACGTGTGTCGCCTTCGGAAATTTCTGACCAATCATTATCATATCCAGATGCGCCCAAATAATTTTTCTGCTGTCTCTGATAATAATTCATTAAATAAATATTGCCAAAAATAGCCGCCTCGTCAAGAAGTAATTCCGGGGATGCCTCATTTCCTTCAATAATATAAGAAGTTGCAATAAGATCGTTTAATTGTCCTATATTAGCTTTTAAATATTCTAAAATTTTGACAACAGAAGTGTCATCAGTTTGTAAAAGATCATTGTAGAACAATCCGTTGCTTAAATCTATTAATTTCATAAAATCAGGTATTTAAAAATTTTTATATATACCTTATTTACACTAACCACGCTAATTACCAACTAAATAATTAGTTAAATAATTAGTTAAATAATTAGTTAAATAATTAAAAAGCTGAAAACGGCCCGACAGGTAAATATCCATCAAGTAAAGAATAAGTATTACTTCCGCTTAAAAACAAAACTTCATAAATATAAACTCCGGCGGATAATCCAGAAGTTTGGGTCGAAGTTAAAGAGATTTTAAAAGTATTAGAATTTCCAGATTCAACAATTGAAGAAGTAAAAGATAATATTCCAGTAGTTTTAGAATATTTTTCTTTAATCAAACTTTTTAAACTATTAGAAACCCCGGATAAATTATAAGAAATTCCAGAAGTTAGAGAAAAAGTAGTTCCTGGAGTTATTTCTTCTATGTTATAATTTGGCATTTTAGTTATTAGTAAATGTTATTTGCATAAACAATTTACACTAAAAACTACCAATTATTTATAATTTTAGAAATCTTATTTATTGTATTATTTTACTCGTCGATGGTCACGGGGTCAATGGTCACGGTGCCGTCTGCCTGCACGGTAAACGCCGGGATGGTCGCTAGACGCGCCTCGATTTTCGCTACAAGATCGTCCCGCTTGCCGGTGCAGGTCGTGGTGAGAAATGCCGTCAGGGCGCGGCTCATTGCGATTAGTTCCCCCGCGTCGGCTCCCATTGCCGCCAGCTTGTCTTCAGGGGTGATGTCGCCCTGCTTGCTCCAAAGCATACGGACGGCACGTTCCCACTGCTGGAACAACTGCTCGGCGGTTTCACGCGGGGTTTCAAGAATGTCGTCGGTGAGGCGCTTTACACGCTCGGCTTTAGTGACTTCGGGTTGTAGATTTAGGATGCTCATAGTTTTATTTTATTTTATTTTGTTGATTGTTAAATTTCTGCGCCAAATACGTCTAGGGGTTTTTTACCTATTGTGCCAGTAGCAGTAACTGGAACTAGAGGCACTAGTGAACCCGTGATGGTCATGCCGGTTTCTATTCCTGTTGCGGTGTGAAAAATAGCGTTCCCATTTACAGTACTGGTGTTTATATGACTTCCGGTACTTTTGGAAACACAAGTTCCCGTGACGATGCCGCCGGAGAAGTTGCGGGCGCTTGACGCAAAAATGCAATCGCCGTTAATGGTGCCGTAGTTTCGACCGCTGCTGCTATTAAAAATACAGTTGCCGTTGATAGTGCCGTTGTTACGATTGCTGCTCCCACTGAAAATGCAATCGCCCGTAATGGTGCCGTTGTTATGAGTGATGGCATCGTTAAAAATACAATCCCCGGTAATGGTGCCGTTGTTATCTGAACCGTTACTAAAAATACAGTTACCAACGATAGTGCCGGAGTTGGAGCAATCATTTCCGCTAAAAATGCAATTACCTATAATACTAACATTGTTGGTGCTGCCATACCCAAGAAAACTTGCCAAACCAACCGTGAGGGGATAATCCGTAGCGGTAAGATGACCGGGGTCATCGTATGCAGTAAAGTCGATAAATGCCGCGATACTGATATCTTCACCAAACTCAGTAATGTTATCCACCGCGCCACTTGTAAGAACCGCAATGTCCGTGGCGTTGTGCGGGTAATCTCCGGCAGCTACGGTTAACGCCTCATCCTTGTACCACTGTCCCGGCGATGACCATAGTCCGTTGGGTGATGTGCCGCCTTTCCAGTAAAAAATAGCCATAAGGGTTAAATTCCCGAGACGAGTGCGTCGATAGGCAGCGAGCTTGCCGTTCCGGTGTTTGTAATGGGAACAAGGGGTACAAGTACGCCGCTGACAGTGCCGCTGTTGCTCATTCCCGTTCCGGTGTGAAATATAGCGTTACCCGTAATGGTGCCGCTGTTGCCGGTGGATGTGCCACTAAAAACACACGTTCCAACAACAGTGGCGGAGTTCGCGCCTGTTGAGTTGAAAATACAATCTCCGGTAATGGTGCCGCTACTGTGGCGAGCAGTAGTTTCGCTAAAAATGCAGTTACCGGTAATGGTTGCGCCAAGATTACGGGTACTGCTTCCACTAAAAAGGCAATCGCCTGTGATGGTTCCTCCGGCACGACCACTGGCTCCAATAAAAAGACACCCCCCGATGACGGTGCCGTTGTTGCGGAAGCTGTTGCTGGTGCCATCAAAAATACAACCACCGGTAACGGTGCCGCCAGTGTTGTTTTTGGAATCTACACCACTGAACGAGCAACTGCCCGTGATTTTGCCAGCACTGTTGCTGCTTGCTCCAACAAAACTTGCCGAACCAACCGTTAGGGTATAATCTACGGCCTCAAAACGGTATGTGCCGCCACTCAAGTCGATAAACGCAGCAATGGTGCGGTTGGCTCCGAGAGTGGCAATGCTAGCCAACGAGCCGCTGGCAGGAATCACCGCGATGTCTGTGCCGCCACTTGGGAAAGCTCCAGCAGCAACGGTAAGTGCCTCATCCTTGAACCAGTTAGTAGCGGTGGCCCACGCAGTGTTGACGCCACCTTTCCAGTAAAAAATAGCCATGCTAAAATCCTCCTACTAAAATCCTCCTGTTAAACCAGTAATTTTCCACCCCCCATTAACATTTTGAAATGTCAATATCCATATTTTTCCCGCAGTAATAATTTTACCAGTTGTAACCATATCAATTAAAGAATCAGTAGGTGTCGCCAATCCACACTTTAGCGTATAATCTATGCTAGCATGACCTTTAATCCAAAGACTTAATTTATTTCCATTTGATCCGCCTGTTATACTAGCAATTGTCGCATTTCCACTCATTGTTCCACTCTGAAGACCGCCTGCAGCAAATGACAATGCTATACCAGTAGTATTAAAAGTAATATTGCTTGCAGTAATAGTCTGAATAGCTTCATTGATCTGTGAAGCCGTCATTAAACTTTCAATAATTGATCTTAATCCATTTGTATTATTAAGCATATTATAATTATAAATTAATTAATTAATTAATAACTTGCATCTAAATAAACATAACCGGAAGCATTTAAAATATTCTGAATATTCGCTCTAATCCCATTAGAAATTGGGGTATTAAAAGTTGCTATACCTCTCACGCTTGATCCGGTTAAAGCTAATGTATCTACAATATAACCAACATTGCCTTGTGGATCGCGGGCTTCCAAAGTAAAAGTGGCACTAGAAGATGCGCTATTTCCACTAATTAAATAGTAAACTGTATTATCTAAAGTTTTATCTACATCAAAAAACGCGCCGCTAGCGGCAACGGCACCAGTAATTAAAATATAAGAAGCTGTTTGAATATTTGCGGGCATATAATAAAAGTTAAAGTCTGTATAATTTACACTTTTTAAATAAAATTACTAATTTTTTTTTTAAATTCTTTAATTAATTGGTCAATTAAATTATCTCGATTTTCGCGTGGTAATACATAAACTGATGTTGCATGTTGATCCAAATCAATTTTATTCATATTTTTGATTTGATTAGTATATTCTGCTAAAGAAATATTATTTTTATGATATTTTTTCTGCGCGCAATCAATTTCTTGTTCGTTCCATGTTTTACCATTAGCGACGGACATTTCATTAAAATTTTTATGTTTACGTCCCATAAAATAAATAAATTAAAAATTAAGAATTAATTAAAGAGATTATTTTTTTGTTTAACTCCGGGGAGATTTGCTGGATGCTTTCAATTTTATTCTTATTTTTCATTAAATACATTTTAAATAATCTAATTAATTGGTCAATTATAATTTCTCGCGGAACTTCCGGGCTAATATTGTATTCAAAAGCATGTTTTTCTAAATCAATAGTGCTCATTTTTTTGAGTTTATCTTCGTAGTCTTCTAAATTATCAAGTTTATAATTTTTCACTGAAAGTCCCCATAAACCATCTATTGAAGAAATCCCTCTGTTTGTGATGGTAGGTGTAATAAAATTGGTAAATTTAGATGCCCCGGATTCTTTGTTTTGTTTAATTTTTCGTTTCATTTTTTTATTGTTTGTTATTTACTATTGTTACCTACCTTTACACTTTTTTTATTTAATTTTCTAATATATTTTAATTAAAATAAATAATATGTCTTTTTATTGTCGATAAAACTGCTTTTACTAATATTTTTTTATCAAAAGAGTTTTAAATTTGTCCAGTTATATTTAAAAAAAGACAATAAAAAAGCCCATTATTTTTAGTAATGGGCTTTTTTGGTTATGAGTATTAGTTTGTATTATACAATCAAACCTACGATGAAACGGTTATCCGTAATCGTATATGCTATTTCACGTTTGAAATACCAGCCGAGTTTTTCCATTCTCGTAGCGTAGAATTGGTTGTCTACTTTAATGCTTACCGTGCTAGTACCATCAGAGTCACCTTTAACTGGGCTAATACAGTTATCTTGGCTCAAGTCCATACCTATTACTAGATCGTCCGTAGCAGAAGTAAAGGCCGGTGTATTGGTAGTAAGGGCTTTGAAAATGACGCTTAATTTGCGACCATCACCAAGCTCACGTAGTTCATGAAGAGTAATTCCTTGGAATACAGATAATCCAGCGCCGTTGAAGATACCTTCACGAACCGCATCGGGAAGAGCAAGAGCAGTGGACGTAGTAGCAGCAGAGGGAACTACAATCGTGTTAACAGGATTGTAAGCTAAGGCTCGTAAATCGGCCATACGTTCCGGTGAAAGATATATATCTGTTAAACCGTAATCCCCAGCGATAGAACCACCAGCGAAAGACTGATAAAGCCGAGTAACTAGAGTCCGAAGACGATTGAAGTCGTCGGGCTGTAAACGATTTTCGGTAGTAGAATCAATAACGTGATTCTGACCTTGAGTATTAGTGCCCGCAGCAAGAGCGGTTAGAATCGCAGTCCAACCAAGACGTTCCTGTTTAGCAACAAATTCCTGAACAACGCGATTCATAGCTTTCGCCATTAGATCGAGTCGAGCATTTTCAACGTAACTTTTATCTAAATAAAGAGCAGAGTCTAAATTAGAATAAGTAAACGGATACTCGCTAAGACCTTCGACGGTCTGACTGGCTAGACCACCAGCCCTATTTGTTGACCAAACATGGAAATCACCCTCATGGTAATCGGCATAAGGATCAATCGGAATAGTCTGAGGAGCACCGTTAGCAATAACTTCCGTGCGGAAAATATCACTAACCGTAGCTTTCTGGTCGATTAACCGTTGAACGATAGGGCGAAGAAACGTGGCAAATGAAACCTGTGATTGATATGCTATCGACATATCTTCACTAGCCATAAGTTTAAATAACTCAGAGCGTTCAGGGGTTGAGGCGATTGTAAATTTTTTCTTTCTCATATGTTTATTTTTTTTCTAAGTTATTTTTGGTTTTTTAAATAATTTTTATTTTAATCTTGTTGCTGATTAGAACGAGGGGTTAAATTTCACAAGTACACCGCCGTAAAGGCCGGTAGAAGTCATAAAGGTTCCGATACGAACTCTTACTTCAGCAGTGTTGGAAATGTTACCACAGGCAATCGTGCCCGGAGTGCTATTGGAGAGATACGCGCCTGAACCCGGAGCCGGAGCACCAGAGGTAGTATCAATACCGCTAACTTCAAACCATCCACGAGTTGCAAAGGGGACAGCGCGACCGGAAACAACCACCTGCTTTTCAGCAAGTTTGGCAGGATCAACGAAGCGAGCATCAACACTCCAAGGATCAGTAATCGTAGTAACTACATCATTTAGAAGTATTCCGGCGATTTTCTTAGAATAAGCGGTGGCCGTCTGAACTTTCCAGTTAACAACATAATCCTTAGAAAATGCATAACCCGGAGTATTGGCGAAAGAAACTCCAAATCCATTTTGGTTATCAGGATCGGCAGACACATATTCAAGAATGGTTCCTTTAGTGAGGTCACCTTCTATAGTTGCATATAAATTAATTACATCATGTTCTTCGTAATTTCTATACTTGAGGAGATTCATTTGATTAGCCATATTATTATTTTTTCTGTATTAGGTTGATTCTAAAATTTATTTATTTTATATTTTTTTGTTTATTTTTATTACTTGGTAACTACATCATTTACTTCAGCTAGACCAGCGAAAGCTTCCGCCCAAATGTCTTGAGTTGTTTTCTTAACTAAGATTTTGTTCTCAATCTGTTTAGTTTCAGGTTTTAAAGATTTAATTTCATCAATTAAAGAGGCGTAAGATTCTTTCTTAGCTTTGCTGTCTTTTTCTTTTTCTTTATCGAGTTCTTCTTTCTCTTGTATTTTTTCCTTAATAAAATCAGGCATTTTTTTATCGTGTTCTTTAGCTACTAAAAATGGGGAATGATCTTCGAGCCAGGAAGCAAAGGTTTCTTCGTCTAATCCGCGAATTTGTTTAGCAATCGATTTTGCCTGCATGGGGTCCATCATATATTGGTCTTTAAGTTCAGACATGCGACCATTAAAATCATTTTGAACTTTTTCTTTCATCCGAGCCTCTTCCATTGTAAGCATTTCAGCTTTTACTTTTTCAAGTTCAGCCATTATGGATTCATTCTTAGATTTCAAGTCAGCAATATGTTTATTGGCTAAATCAGTTTCGGCTATTTTCATGTCACGCTCAACGGCAAATCTAGTAGACTGGTCATTCATCTCTTTAGCGAGATCATAAAGGTCCATATTAGCAATAGATTCTAGTGTATCTTTAGTAATGTCTTGTAGTTTTAATTTCATCGGTTTTTTATAGTTTTTATTTATGTTAGATAAATTTGTATCTCTATTTACACATTTTTTATTTTCAATTTCAATATTTTTTATATTTTCTTTATTTTTTGCTAAAATTTCTTGTTTACTTCTTAAATTATTACAAGAACATCTATCGGCAATCATTACTTGGTTATCATTTTCTTCTTGGTCATTATCTTCATCTTCTTCATTAACCTCTTCGGTAATTAAAGCTAATAAAGGATTTTCTTTTAAAATATCTAATTTTTCTGAAAAAGTTTTCCCATCCCAATGTTCTTGTTCTGATTGTTCTTCTTTTGATGAATACATAATATAATCATAAATTGTAGACATATAATCACTAATAAGTGCTAATTTGTTTTGAACCCAAGGCTCAAGTATTGTAACTTCCTCTTCGTAAACAGAAATAAACTCAAGAAGTTTTTCTGCTTTATCTGCTATTGCTGATAATTGGCCCTTGTTCATTTCACGAGCTTCCATATCTTTATTATTCATAGTTTCCATATCTTTATTATTCATAGTTTTAACTTTATTTAAAATTGAGTATTCTGGCATTTCATCGGCTTGGCTAAGCGATGCATCTATTTTTAGTAATTCGTTTTGATCAAATTCTGTTTTCCCATCCCATTCGTGATTTTCGTTTTCGTAATCTGAAGCTTGAGCTTTTTTAAGAGCCTCTTGGATGGACATATTAGGGTTACCAAATTTAACTATCACTATATTACCATTTTCATTTTTAACATAAACACCAAATTTCTTCTTAGAACCAGGAGGTAATCTAAAAGGTTTTCCGAGCGATTTCTTTTCGGCTTCTGAATAGTCTATATCAAATAAATCAATATTGAATTGTGAATCTAAATCTATATCTGCTTCAATAAAATCAATACGAACAAGATCAAAATCTAAATCATCAAAATCACGAAAACAATCTTGCTGTTTTTGCTCGTAATAAATCTCCTCGCCTTTCGCTACGTCTTGATCTGCTGCTCTATAAGATTCTTTAACCTGACCACCACGCATCATCTTCAAGAACATATTAACCCTAGCCATTGCCCAACTGTTTCTTGACTGGCCGGGACGATGAGAAACAGAAAAAGCTCCAAGACCGCGACGATAAACTTTCTTAAGTTGAGAAAGGGTAACTTTCTTACCTTGCTTTTCATTGTGTTCTTTGACTTTGTTTTGGAGAGATTTAACAATTTTTTTCGAGAAGGAAATTTTACCTCCACCTTTCCCAGCGGAATCTTTGGGGTTTTTGTTAGAACCTTTGCGACGTTCGGATTTGGGCGCTGGCGTTTGCGCTCCGCTTTTTGGCCCAGGGCGCGATATAGCTGCAGATTCAATAAGTTCTCTAATTTTTTCTGAAAAATCCATTTCCATACTATTATTTACACTATTTAATCTTTACTTTCTTGATCAAGATCATCAAACCTATCCATTAAAAAACTATGAACGTCCTTGATGCCATCTGTTGAGGTGGAAATCTCATTGTTAGCCCAGTCGTGACCATCAGATAAAATTGCATCAATTATTTTTTCATCCATAGAAAGTAAATGGTCTATGTCACTTTTAATAGTTTTTAAATTCCGAAAAAACATATAGTTTTTCAATTCTGAATCACCAGAAACTATTTCGCTAACTGGTTTAGCTGACCACATTTTGCAACTCCAGTAATTGGCTTTATGTTTGGGGCCGGGATTGTCGCAATTATGGCGAGCGCGATAGCTGCTTTTACGAGCAGGGTTATCTCTCTTAATCTCCATATTAGGGTCACCAAAATTCACTTTAACAATATTACCTTTGTCATTCTTAACATAAACCGAGAATTTTTTTGGACCTTCGGGGGTTCTAAAAGGTTTGTTTAATGTTTTATTTTCTTTGGACAAAGAATCAGAATGTTGACCGTTTGAAGAGTTTATTTCTATAGTCCCCGTCGTAATTTGTTTTATTTCAACAGCATCGGATACGATAACTCCTTTTACGTCCGCCGCCGGGGACTTAACAAAACCTACACCTAAAGGATACATATCTCCAACAATTTTTCTATAAACAGGGACTTTATCTTTAGTCATTCCAGAACCTTTATTAGCTTTTAGAAATTTGGAAAATTCAATAATTTGTTTTTCATCAGTAATTAATTCAGCATCTCTTAAATTTTTACTACCTAAAAGAATCTGATAATCGCTAAAAGCTAATTCCCATGACATACTAACAGAATTATATAAAATAGAAGTTTCGTCGGATGCGTTAGTTAACATGTCCGCAAAGTCTTCATTTAATACTCTCCAGACAACCGACGCCAAACAAATATTAACCGGGTCTTTAGAATTTTTAACATCTTTCTCGGTTAAAATTTCATTAGAACCAAAAGCACTAAACCCAGCATTTATAATAGAACCAACAATTAAATTTCTTTTATGTTCAAGATCACAAAATTTATAAATAAAGTTTTTATAGATATTTAAAGCATCAATATTATCTATAGAATCGCCATTTTTGTTGACTCTATTAATGACGGCAGCATTACAAGAACTAAACACAACGTCAGGATTACCATTAAAATCAATCCCGGCGGGGACGATTCTCTTTAACGAATCTAAAGAGGCTAAAGCTAAACCCTTGCTATCATCCTCTGGGTAAATAACTTTAGCGTAAGATAAAAATGGTTCTGTTTTGTATTTGAATTCTTTCATAGTTGTTATTTACACTTATTTATTATCTTCGCTAAATTTTATTCCAAATTTTTTACCAGCAGACTTAATTTTTAATTTGATAGCAGAAATTTCAGCAGGCGAATAACCACTTTGATTTCTAGGCATATTAATGTAGCTCCAAGCCGCTCTAACACGCGATTCTGTATCTACGGGGTATTTATAGTTGGCTGGATCAGCATATTTTTCTTTACTATCTGGATACCCTTTCGGTGGGGATTTATGAGTTATAACATCTTTGCTTAAACTAATATTGATTTTATCTACTACTCCAACTTCGGAATAATTCTGATTTAATTTAATATCAAATCCATAAATATAAGCTAATTCTTGTAGTTGTTCTTGAAAATCATTATTCATATTATTTTAATTAAAATTTTAATATTATA
>NZ_JBJXDQ010000076.1:0-33037 GCF_046155325.1 Flavobacterium sp. | reverse complement strand
ACCATTTTTTCAATTGGACAAACCAAAATTCCTTCGGCTCCTGCTTCTTTTAATTGGTCAATAACATCCCAAAAAGTATCCTTATCAATTACAGAATGTATACTACTCCACCCCTCTTCTGCCAATGGCATAACGGTAAGACTTTTCAGTACAGGTAAAATTTTACCAATAGTTTCTATTTTATCATTAGGAACATTCATCAAAATATACCTTGATTTTCTAGCTCTTAATACGGATTCAATTCTAAATTGAAGGGTGTTAATTATGGATTGAACTTCTGGAGTAACTTTTGGAGAAACGGCTAAAACGGCTTCGCTTTTGAAAATTACTTCTACTTCTTTCAAATTGTTTTTGAACAAGGTACTTCCGCTAGAAACGATATCCACGATAGCATCAGCAAGTCCAATGTTAGGTGCGATTTCTACAGAACCAGATATTTGGTGTAAATCAACTGATACTCCTTTTGAATTAAAAAAGTTAAGAACCGTATTTGGGTAGGAAGTTGCAATTCGCAAACCTTCTAAATCTTTAATTGTTTTATATTCAAATGCTTTAGGTACAGCGACTGATACCTTACATTTAGAAAAACCTAATTTTTGGATTACCTTAATATCATTTCCTTTTTCTACTAACAAATTATCGCCTACAATAGCAATATCGACTACTCCATCAATTAAATATTGAGGAATATCTGAATTTCTTAGATATAAAACTTCCAAAGGAAAATTAGTTGCAGAAGCTTTGAGTTGGTCGTTTCCATTATCAATAGAAATGCCACAATCTTTTAGGATTTGAATGCTTTCTTCGTTTAGTCGACCTGATTTTTGAATGGCAATTTTTAAAGTATTCATTTTTTTTTGTTTAAGTTTTATACTTTTTTGAGTATAAACGGATTTGAAATAAAAAACCCGCTTGATACACTCAAACGGGTTTTTAAATATGATGATTTACATACATACCATTAACACATCGCTTGAGAGCAATAATGAAAATGATGGTGATGTATTTGATTTGATAACATAAAATTTTAGTTCTAAAATCTTTTAATTTGATTGCAAATATAGTAGAAATTATAAATACAAAGCAATTAATACATTAACTTATTAAAAAAAAATCAAATAAATCTATTTATTTCAATGTAATAATTCATTATATATGAAATCAAAAACACTTGCTATGAATGATTAGTGTTGTTTCTAATTTCTGTATGGCGAATTTCCCCTCCTGTAGTTCCTGTTATTTGCGCCAATATTGCTCCTACTATTGCTATTGTTAGTATTAAGAAGGAAATTAAGTTTGCTTTTGCTTTGTTTTTTAAATTGAAATAAATTCCTATAACAGATAAAATTCCAAGTAAATATAAAACCAGCGCTAGATTTTCGGCCATTTCTTCATGTTCATGAATAATATGTTTTCCTATATTAGGCATGTCTTCAACTATTTCTTCTGCTCCTTCTCCTGTTGCCATGCTAAAGAATGCAAAAACAGCAGCAACCACAAACAGTGCATAAGCAGTATTTTTGACTGAATTATTTTTAATAATTATTCCTGTAACTAAAATTCCTAAACCTAATATTGTTCCAATAATTGGGAAATGGTTTACTATTAAATGTAAATGGGCGTCGTTCATGATTTTTTATTCAAATATAAATTTAAATATTGTTGAAATAGGAAAAAATTTAACTTATATTTCACTAGCAACGCTTTACATTTACAAAAAAAAATTATGTCATTCACAAAAAAATTATCCCCTTTTTATAATCTTACGAATTTATATGTCTTGGTAAGTGTAGTTTTGCGGATTATTCTGATTTTTCATCCTATTACGCAAACAACATTTAGCGCAATTGATATTTTTAAAATATTTTTTCTAGGCTTATTTTCAGATTTTTTTGTTTTCATAATAGCTTCTATATTTTTATGGCTATATCTCATTTTTATATCCAATTCAAAATACCTAAAACCGACTGGATACATTGTTTTTGGAGCATTGCTATCTTTGTTAATTTACGTTTCCTGTTTCAATACCATCCTCAATGAATACGGGGGTGCTTTACCACAAATAGGAATTAGTTTCATTGCGCTAAAAACAATTCTATTCGGATTATTACTTTTTTTACCTAAATATCGAAATCAAATACGGTTTTGGCTATTCTCTTTTGCTATTTTCTTGTATGTAGTTCTAATTTTGCAAGATGCCATTAGTGAATACTTTTTCTGGAACGAATTTGGTTTAAAATACAATTTCATTGCAGTTGATTATTTAGTGTATACCAATGAAGTTATTGGAAATATTATGCAATCATATCCTGTAATTCCAATTTTTTCAGGTTTATTCATTATAGCTGGATTGATTACTTATTTAATTGTTAAACATTCTAAAAATTACATCGAAAACTTGCCTTCGTTTACAGAAAAAATTAAAATATCAGGTATATATTTTCTTTTATTTGGATTTTCTTTTCTAGCAATTCCTTTCTTATCCTCTAAGGAAAATTCAACAAATATATTTTCAAATGAACTGGAATCCAATGGCATAAATAAATTCTATTTAGCCTTTATGAATAGCGAGCTAGATTATTTTAAGTTTTATAAAACGTTGTCCGAAAAAGAAGCTTATGCTATATTAAATGAGCAAATACCTAACACTACAGGTACAACAACTTTGAGAGAATTAAAAGGTAATGTATCCGAGAATCATAAAAACGTGGTTCTAATTACTATTGAAAGTTATAGTTCCGAATTTATGAAGATATATGGAAATGAAGATAATATCACTCCTTTTCTAGATGATTTAGCAACAAAAAGTTTATTATTCACAAATCTTTATGCAGTAGGGAATCGAACTGTTCGTGGTCTTGAGGCTGTAACCTTGTGTTTGCCTCCAACTGCTGGTGAAAGTGTTGTAAAAAGAAAGGATAATAAAAATAAGTTTTCTACTGGTAGCATATTTAAACAAAAAGGATATGCTGTGAAATATTTATATGGTGGAGATGCATACTTTGACAATATGCAGGATTTTTTTACAGGAAATGGTTATGAAATTGTAGATAAAAAAACATTTCAACCCAATGAAATAACTTTTCAAAATATATGGGGCGTTTGTGATGAAGATATGTATAACAAAGCCATAAAAGTAATGAATAAGGAAGCTAAGGAAAACAAACCATTTTTTAATCATATTATGACCGTAAGTAACCATAGGCCGTTTACATATCCTAATAATAAAATTGATATTTCCGGAGATTCAAAATCACGTGAAGGTGGTGTAAAATATACCGACTATTCCATCAGGAAATTCTTTGAAATGGCAAAAAAGCAGCCTTGGTTTTCTAATACTGTTTTTGTTATTGTAGCAGATCATTGTGCCTCAAGTGCAGGAAAAACAGAATTACCTTTGGATAAATATAGAATACCTGCTATGATTTATGCACCAAACTATATAAAACCAAAGCATTATAATAATTTGATGTCTCAAATAGATTTAATGCCTACAGTTTTTGGATTATTACATTTTAATTATTCAAGTAAATTTTTTGGGCAGGATGTTTTAAAATCCGATTACAAGCCAAGAGCTTTAATTGCAACTTATCAAAATTTAGGGTTACTCAAGGATAATGTTTTGACTATAATTTCGCCTAAACAAAAAGTCAAACAATTGCAAATAACTATTGAATCGAGTCTTAAAACCGGGAATGAGTTTCAGTTGTATTATGATGAAAAACCGCTATATAAAGAAAGAACTGATTTAATTAAAGAAACAATTTCATATTATCAGACTGCTTCAGATATGTTGAAAAAGAAGAAATATCAAAAAACATTATAAAATTAATTATCTTAAAGCAATCCGTTATATTTTCTAATAAACCATTCAGATGCTAATGAAATTGCTATTAAAATTAGAAGCCATGTCCAATCAATTAATGGTTCTTTTTTAATTATTTCTTTTTGAACAGATTTGTAATTCTCGTCATCAAGAAGCTTTTTGATTAAGGCTTCTACCTGATTAGGATAAAAAAGGCTGCCATTAGTTTCACTCGCTAATTGTTTTAATTTATTGACGTCAGGATTTACAAATTGTTTTTCGATATCAAAATCTAAGACTTCAAAATGACCTGAATAACTTGTATTAGAGTTTATTTCTTTAACTAAAAAATCGTAAGTACCTGCTATAAGTCCATCAAAATTTGCTTTGTAACAAGTATTTCTTTTTAATAAATCATAGTTTTTATTCTGTTTTGTCTTAGTGTTTTTTATAGAAATTGTCAATTTTGCTTTTTCATCAAATTCATAATTTTTATTAAAATATTGCGCAGAAATTTCAATATATTCACCAGAATTATAAAAATTTTCATGCTCGACAACCAAAGATTTCCTAACGTTGTTTGATGTCAAAAACTGAATTATTTTATCAATAAAAAGGTCAAATTTTTCAAAAGATTGGTTTTCAACATGAGATTGCAATCTCCATTTCCAACAATTTTCTCCAAGCAAAAAAGCGGAACGTTTATTCTGATTTTCGACAAATGCTAAAATAGGAGCATTTGTTTTTATATTTCTGATAGTAGAAGAAAGCAAAATAGAAACATTACCTTTAGTAGTAATCGTTCCGAAAGGGTTTTGCAAAGGCGGAAAATTTTCAAAACCCAAATTATCAATTGCAAAAAGATTAAATTCAGAATTATATTCGGATAAATAATCTTCTTTTTGTGCACTCATTTTAAAGTCTAAATTATTTTGCTGTTGGTTTAAAAAAGTAAAATCTGTGTTTAAACCTGTAATTATTAAAGTGTTGACACCAGATGTTTTAATATTATCAAAAACCGTTTTAAATTCGTTAGTAGGCTGATACAAAACCACTAAATTATAATCTTCTAATGTCTTTATTTGGCTTGGCTTAATGATAGTAACTTTACGTTGAGCATTGGTTTCAATAGCTCTTTTTAACATACCAATATCAGGGTGATTAATCAACGATACAATTGCTACATTTGTTTTTTGATCAATGATATCAATCGCAAAATTTTTACTATTATTATACGTGTTTTTCTCTTTCTCGTTTGAAGAAATAGTTGCTTTAAATACCTGTGTGCCTACTTTTTCTGCAGGTAACAAAAGAGTTATTATTGCTGATTTCTTGTTTGATGAAAATGAAATGTTTTCTTTACTAAGTGTAGTATTACCTTGAGAAATACTGAAATTAGCGTTGACGCTTTTGGAACCTGAATATTGTAAAAATACTTCTACAGGAAATTTATTTTTATGAAAAGCATATTTATTTACATTGACATGATTTACTTTAAAATCTAAAAAAGAGGTTGTATCTCCAACTACAAGTGGGAAAACAGTATTGTTTTTTTGAAAAGAAAATATATAATCGTTTCCAGTTGTTTGATTTCCATCGGTAATTATCACTGACGGAAACATATTATTTTTAAAAATACTTTTAAAATTTTTTGCGACTAAATCTATATTTGTTTGTTTTCCTTTAAAATCAAATTTTTCTGAAGTTTGAAATTCACTATCAAACTGATACGATTGAACATCAAATTTTTCTTTTAATTCTTTATTTTTATATAGTTGACGAAATAATTCTAAAGATGTTGTTTTTGCCTTTAGAACTTCTATAGAACTTGAATTGTCAACTACTATTGCTAAAGGAGTTTTAATGATTTCTAATGATTTTCTAGTAATTATAGGATTAATTAATAATAATAAAAGTAAAAAAATAGAAAGAAAACGTAAAAATGCCAAAACCAAGTTTACTTTCAACTTGGTTTTGGCATTATAATAATATTGAAAATATGAAAAACCACTTGCTATAACTAATGATAGTAGTAGTAGAAATAGTGTATTTGTTGTCATATTAAATAGTAATCAGTTTAGTAATAATTCAATTTTTAGGTATTTACGGAACACTAAAAATATTAATACTGAACACCTCTTAAGTAAGCATGCCTCCACAAACATTTAAAACTTGACCTGTTACATAAGCACTCATGTCTGAAGCAAGAAACAAACAAGCATTCGCAACATCTAAAGTCGTTCCTCCACGTTTTAGTGGAATGCCATCTCTCCAGCCTTGAACCACTTCATCACTTAATTTAGCAGTCATTTCGGTTTCAATAAATCCTGGCGCAATTGCATTGCAGCGAATATTTCTTGAACCTAATTCTAGGGCTACTGATTTGGTAAAACCAATTGCTCCAGCTTTTGAAGCGGCATAGTTTGTTTGTCCAGCATTACCAGAAACCCCAACTACGCTACTCATATTAATAATTGATCCTGAACGTTGTTTTAAAAAAGTCTTTTGAATGGCTTTAGTCATATTGAAAACAGATTTCAAATTAACATCGATTACTTGATCAAAATCTGCCTCTGACATTCTCATTAAAAGATTGTCCTTGGTTATACCAGCATTATTTATTAATATGTCAACAGTTCCAAATTCAGCTAAAACAGCATCAACAAAAGTTTGAGCTTCATTAAAATCGGCTGCATTTGATTGGTAGCCTTTTGCTTTTATTCCAATAGCGTTCAATTCATTTTCAAGTGCCAAAGCAGATTCAACAGACGAGCTATAAGTAAATGCTATATTAGCTCCATGTTTTGCGAATAATTCGGCTATCCCTTTTCCTATTCCTCTACTTGCTCCAGTAATAATAGCTACTTTGCCTTCCAGTAATTTCATAATTATATAAATTTTAAAATTGTTTAATTTACAATAAGTAATATTTCATTTCGAAAAATTATTCTTGGGTTCAAATATATGATAATTCCCCTTTTAAAAAAACACAAAATTAACGAGTCTGATTACACACTTAATAGTATAATTAGTTATTTAAATCATTTTTTTTATATGTATTTTAGAAGGTATTGTTATAAAAAGATTAAGATTATTGAATATTTATTTAAATATGAATCAAATTGAAAAAAAAAAATATATTTTTGTTGAAATTAAAAATTATATATAGTATCATGAATAAATTTTTTACTACCATCCTTATTTTACTTATTTCATCTTTGACTTGGGCGCAAACAGGAAATAATACATACGTTTACATTGAAAAGATTAAAAAAGACAGTGTTTATAATTTTAACACTTGGTCAGTGGAATTAAATGTTGGTACTAACAAAGCCATTAGACCTTTTGCAAAAGGATATTCAGCTTCTGGTGATAATCGCTTTTTTAATTTCACAGGTTTTAATCATTTTGATATAGGTGTTCGTAAAATGTTGAACACTAAATTTGGATTTAAATTTGATTTTGGTTCAGATATTATTGAAAGCCAAGAAGGAAAAACTGATTCAAAACCGTATCATTCTACACAATACAAAATAGCTTTTCAAGGGGTTTTTAATATCAGTAGGCTTTTAGGTTTTGAAACTTTTGCAAAAAGAATTGGTTTATTATTGCACGGTGGTCCACAAGCAGCAAGATTTTATGGTAAAACGCCTATTTATAAAAAATTTTCCACAACCGAAATTATTGGTTATAAAAAAAATAACCCCGAATATAATGGTGGTTATATGTTAGGATTAACGCCTCAATATAGAATAACCGATCGATTGGTTGCCACTGGAGATTTTTCAGTAATGGCCAATAGTCGTCAACACTACAATTGGGATGGAAGTTACTCAAATGATGAAACAAATTTATCAGGAGTAATGAATACTATTAGTTTAGGTTTGACTTATTATTTTGGGAAGAATCAAAAGCACGCAGATTGGTTTGTAGCTAATTCTAATTGTTGTGATCAAGTTAATGAATATAAAAATATTGTAATTGATACCGATAAAGATGGTGTAATTGATGATTTAGATTTGCAAAAAGACACTCCAAAAGATGTTGCTGTTGATAGTAGAGGAAGATTTATTGATTTGAATAAAAATAATATACCAGATGAATTAGAACCTATAGTTGATCCAGCTGATAAAATTAAGATTGAAAAAGCAACCCAATCTGAGTCTATATTAGATATTGGATTTGTAAACGTATACTATGACGTTAATAAAGAATTACCGAATTCTGGTTCAATCAATAATGTGTATTATGTTATTAAATATTTAAAAACATATCCAAGCGCAAAAGTATTACTCTCTGGATATGCTGACGTAAATGGTATTGAAGCTAAAAACATAAATCTATCAATTAACCGAGCTGAAAACCTTAAAAAAGTAATTATTTCTAATGGTATAGATGCTAGTAGAATTGCCACCGAAGGTAAAGGTGTTGATAAAGCTAGTAAAGTTAATGATGATGTAAGTCTTCAATTTGGAAGAAGAGTTTCTATTACATTACAATAAATATAAATTAAATAAAAAAAAGGCTAATTCATCAACTGATGAATTAGCCTTTTTTTTATTTAATTGTGATGAGTTAATGAGATGCTTTATAAATAATAAACAAAAAAGTATGATAAATAAATATTAAAAAATTATAATGTATAAATTCCGTTTTGTTCTAAAATAGCTAAAAGATATATACTTTCGTTTGGGTCGTATTTTTCTAGACCACTTTGATACCACTTTTCAATACAATTCATTTGAAAGTCTGTATAATCTTGATAGTCGATATTTATTCCTAGCATACCAGCCAAAAGAAACTCTTCTAAAATAATATCTGTTACAATTTTATTTGGAATCCCATTAGCTATAGACCCGTTTAGATTTTCATATTCAGATCTTCCATTTTCATAACCAGAGCTATAGGCGTTATTATTTTTTTTACTGGATGCTAGATTAGAAAAAGGATTTAAACCAATTTCATACCCTAATAGGTAATCTTGTCTATAAACGGAATTAAAAATATTACTCATAAATATTGCTATTATTTCTTAAATGAATAACAAACGTATTAACAATATTTTGAGAACAAAATTAAAATCGATTAAAGGATAAAATAATCTATATACTTCACTTTTAAATTAATAATTGAACATAAAATTGAAAAATTAAATTTTTCCTAATTCAAATATTAAACTATTTAAATCATCTTTTGTATTGCGATAGCTAATAGAAATTCTTAAGTTTGGTTTTTTTAAATCAACTCCAGTAATTATTTCAGCCAAAACATGAGATGGTTTAGTACTTCCAGATTGACAAGCACTTCCTCGAGATACAGCTATACCTTTCATGTCTAAATGAAAAACAATCATTGCCGTTTTTTCTTCAGAAAAAGGAAGTAAAATATTAAGAATGGTATAAAATCCCTCTCGATTACCAATAATTTTAAAGTCAGGAAATAATTCCTTAAGTTGGTCTATCAAATAATTTTTAAGATTTGAAATATAATCTCTTTCTAAAATTAAATTCGAATAGGAAAGTTCTAGTGCTTTTGTCATACCCACTACCTGATGCAATGCTTCAGTTCCTGGACGTAGACCTTTCTCTTGATCCCCACCAAACAACATTGGTTGTAAACCAGAATTTTTTCGAACAAAAGCAAATCCAATTCCTTTTGGCCCATGAAATTTATGAGCACTAGCCACAATAAAATCAACAGAAAGAGTTTGCAAATCAATTTCTGTTTTGCCTACAGATTGTACCATGTCAGAATGAAAAAGTGCATTGTGTTGTTTGCAGATACGACCGATAATATCAATATCTAATACTGTACCTATTTCATTATTGACATGCATTAGACTTACTAGTGTTTTAATATCGTTAGATAAAAGTGTAACTAAATTTGAAATATTAATTTCACCATTGGATTTAATATCAATATAATCAACTTCAATATTGAACTCTTTTTGCAAAGCTTGGACAGTAGTTAAAACCGCATGATGTTCAATTTTACTAGTAATTATTCGTTTTATACCTAAATCTTTTACAGCAGATCTTAAAATCCAATTGTTAGCTTCGGTTGCACCAGAAGTGAAAATAATTTCTGGAGCTGAAGCATTAATTAATTTAGCAATAATTTTCCTTGACAATTCTAGAGTACTCTTAACATTACGTCCAATACTGTGGGTTGATGAAGGATTTCCATAATCAGTGGATAAAGAATTTAGCATTTCCTGAATAACCTCTGGACGAAGTTGAGTGGTAGAAGCGTTATCTAGATATATTTTTTTCATTGATGCAAAGTTATGAAATATCAATTGTGATTAAGCTACTATCAATTGGCATTTTTTTTCTATTTTTGAGAAAATAATTTATAAAATGAAAAGAATATTTGGAACATTGATTTTAATGTTAGTTTTAAATGGTTGTGATGATGGAAACTTAATTTTAGAAACTATAAATTTTGAAGATGCTACTACTTTAATTTGTAGTGAAAATGACATCATTTATAAGCTAAACGACAAAGAAGCATTATTACTTGAAATTCCGTCATTTTCATTTGAAAATGAACCCACTCCTACTGGAAAACCAATAGAGATAACTATAAGTACTACTAATAGAGTACTTTATCGTTTTTATGATGGTAAAGTTGCTTCCGATAATATCTGTGAAACTATACGACCTGCAACTCCAATTGTCATTGACCAATGGGAGGCTACTGGAGGAACAATACAAATAACCACAACAGCCATAAGAACTACAAATGCTACAACAAATAGCTCTAAAATTACAGGTTATAACCATAATATAATTTTTAAAAACATCACTTTTGAAAAGAAAATTGGTACACAAGTATATGATAGTTTTACTTTTGGAGATTATGTTACAACAATAACTCCCTTAGCTTTTGATTTTGAAAAAACTATCGAAAGATGCTCCAGTAATAGTCTGAATTTATTGTATGACTTTAAAAGCAATGAGTCATTAACTTTAGAAATCGACCCTGTTTTACTATTGAATGAACCAACTCCTTTAAATTCACCAAGAAAAGGCTTAATTGGAGAAACATCTAACATTCTGAGTTACCGTTTGTTTTCAGGATTAGTTTCTTCAAGCTATTTCTGTAATGTAACTACTCCCTCGTCACCTGCAATTAGCCAAGAATGGAAAGCTGTATCTGGAGTATCCGATATAAGTGGAATAATTGAAGTTACTACAACTACTAACGGAACAGGTTACAAACATACTATAGTTATGAAAAAAGCAACTTTGAAGAAAGGAAATAGTGAATTCTATCTCGGAGATAGTTATACCTATGGTGAGTTATTGACAAATTAAATTGGATTTAATAATTCTTATAAAAATATTTATATATTTTCCATCTCATTTATTTTATAAAAAAGTAGCATTTATATGTCTTTTAGGCATTTACAAAATGAATTGAAATTTATAAGCTACTATAGTAAATTTTTAATTAAGTCAAGATTAATTTAGTATCAAAAAAACATTAAAAAAAGATGTTTATTATTTGTGAAATATAGAATAGAAAGTTACATTTGCAACCGCTTAAAAGCAATAAAGTTCTTATTATTTGGAGAGTTGCCTGAGTGGCCGAAAGGACATGTTTGCTAAACATGCGTATGGGAAACTGTACTAAGGGTTCGAATCCCTTACTCTCCGCTTTTTTAATTTTTGTGGTTTAGTGAAGCTCTGTTATAGGGTAAAGCAAGGCAAAAGACCGCAAGGTTCTAAAATTATTGTTTTTCGGGGTGTAGCGTAGCTCGGTTATCGCGCCTGCTTTGGGAGCAGGAGGCCGCAGGTTCGAATCCTGCCACCCCGACTAATTATTAAGTTTTCTTTTAATTAGTATCTTTTTAATTAATGGAGGCATAGCTCAGCTGGATAGAGCACCTGCCTTCTAAGCAGGCGGTCGAAGGTTCGAATCCTTCTGCCTTCACGGTCGAACCAAAAACCTCTAAATTTATTTAGAGGTTTTTTTACGGCATTTTCTCAACTAAATTTTTTAAAAATTCCAACACTTGATTTGAGAAT
The DNA here is from genome assembly GCF_046155325.1 of Flavobacterium sp. Classification (GTDB taxonomy): domain Bacteria; phylum Bacteroidota; class Bacteroidia; order Flavobacteriales; family Flavobacteriaceae; genus Flavobacterium. The sequence continues at coordinate 21,199 of NZ_JBJXDQ010000076.1, read as the reverse complement.
AAATCTATACGGTTCACAGAAAAACTCACTGATTTCAGTGAGTTTTTTATACTGTTTTTTTTCTAAAAGTTTTATGACTTACTTTCTAAATTACTGACATGAAAAAATAAGCAATTATTGGAATATTTCAGATTTAACGAATTTATTGACTTATTTTGTTGGCTATAAATAAACTTTTAAGGACTAGACAAATACTTTTTGTCAGTTACATAAAACACATTCCTTATCTGAATAACCATTTTTTTTAGCCCAATCTAAACATTCTGAATTAGTTGAGTGGCATGGAGTGAAATCTAAACTATCAACAGTCCATTTTCCTGTTCCTGCACATTTACCACAAAACTTAAGGTCAATATCATCTACGAAAGTATCATTACAACTACTATTAAACTGAATAATAAAAAACATAATTATAATGTATTTATTGTTTTTCATAATTTAAAACGCTAATTTTAAGATTATTAAAGATAATTAAAGTTTTAATTCTATGCTATAAATAATAGCTTTTTATTCAAAACATAATTAATTTTTAAAGATCAATATCTTCTACTTTCCCAGACAAACCCAGCTAATTTCAGTAGGTTTTGTTTGTTTTATACTTTTTATATTTCATTAATTATTACATTTACTAAGTAATTTAAAACAATAATCATGAGCATTAAAGTGGTAATCGTTTCGGCTGTAAGAACACCAATTGGGAGTTTCATGGGCAGTTTATCAACAATAACTGCTCCAATATTAGGTGCAGTAGCAATCAAAGGAGCCATAGACAAAATAACTTTAGACCCAAAGTTAATTGATGAGGTTTTTATGGGCAATGTTATTCAAGCAGGTATTGGACAAGCTCCAGCACGTCAAGCCGCATTGTATGCAGGATTGTCTATTTCTGTTCCGTGTACCACTATTAACAAAGTTTGTGCTTCTGGAATGAAAGCTGTAATGATGGGAACTCAAGCTATACTTTCTGGAGATGTAGAAATTGTTGTTGCGGGTGGAATGGAAAACATGAGCTTGATTCCTCATTACACCTATTTGCGAAATGGACAAAAATTTGGACCTTCTACTCTATTTGATGGTTTGCAAAAAGACGGACTAACCGATGCTTATGATAATAGTGCAATGGGAGTATTTGCAGATTTATGTGCAAAAGAAAATGATATTTCCCGAGAGGAACAAGATAATTTTGCTATTCAATCCTATCGACGGTCTGCAAATGCTTGGGACTGTGGAAAATTTGATAATGAAATTGTTTCGGTTTCTGTACCTCAAAGAAAAGGAGGCCCTATACAAGTGAATAAAGATGAAGAATTTACCAATGTTAATTTAGATAAAATAGCTTCTCTTAATCCTGTTTTTTCAAAAGATGGAACCGTAACTGCTGCCAATGCGTCTACTATTAATGATGGCGCTGCAGCACTAATTATCATGAGCGAAGAAAAAGCATTGTCACTTAGTTTGAAACCTCTAGCTTATATTAGAAGTTATGCTGATGCAGCACAAGAGCCTAATAAATTCACCACTACACCATCTATAGCCATTCCAAAAGCTTTAGAAAAAGCGGGAATAGCCGTTGCTGATGTTGATTATTTTGAATTAAATGAGGCTTTTTCAGTGGTTGGTTTAGCCAATTCTAAAATATTAAATCTAGATAATTCTAAAGTAAATATAAATGGCGGAGCTGTTTCTTTAGGACATCCTCTAGGTTCTTCTGGTGCTAGAATAATTGTTACACTTTTGAATGTATTAGAGCAAAATGATGCTAAAATTGGTGTTGCAGCAATTTGTAATGGTGGTGGCGGAGCCTCGGCTATTGTTATTGAAAGAATTTAATTTAGATTTGTAATTAATTATGTTTTACTTTATTATTACTTTTTAATTTAAATAAATGTTCGGAATTTGTAACCTTGCCATTATTCCACTTCGGTCAGACCATAGCGATAGAAGCGAAATTGTTTCTCAAGTTTTGTTTGGTGAACATTTTGAAATTTGTGAAAAATTCAACCAGTGGTATCGAATTAAATTGCAATATGATTGTTATGAAGGCTGGGTAGATTCAAAACAAACACAAGTAATTTCCGAGTCAGATTACAATCAATTATCCAATGATGCCATCATATTAAATGGAGATTTGATTGAGTATATAACATCCTCATCTGATTTGTTACTGCCAATTCCTCTTGGATCTTCACTAACTTTTTTAAACCATAATGAAATTAACACTTCCAATTTTAATTTTGAAGGAACAAAAATTAGTGGAATTAAGCACAAAAGTAACATACTTAATACTGCTTTTCTCTATTTGCATGCTCCTTATTTATGGGGTGGAAAAACTCCTTTTGGAATTGATTGTTCCGGATTTACTCAAATGGTTTATAAACTTAATGGCTATAAGTTGTTGCGTGATGCCTCACAACAGGCATTACAAGGTGAAGCCCTTAGTTTTATTGAAGAAAGTGAACCTGGAGATTTAGCTTTTTTTGATAATGATGAGGGAAATATTATTCATGTAGGTATTATTATGGAGAATAACTACATAATTCATGCAAGTGGAAAAGTTCGTATTGATAGAATCGATCATTTAGGCATTTATAATCCTGAAGTTAATAAACACACTCATAAACTTAGGGTAATTAAAAAAATTATTAACGTAGAAATCTAGAATTTCATGGCAATATTATGAAAGTGATATTAATTGCATTACCTTCTTGAATTGTTCTTCTTTTGTAATATTTGAATTGTCAAATTCTATGGCATCTTTAGCTTTAACTAATGGTGAATCCTCACGGTGAGTGTCGATATAATCCCTTTCCTCAACATTTTGCAAAACAGCTTCAAAAGTTACATTATCCCCTTTGTCTTTAAGTTCTTTAAATCGTCTTTCTGCACGTGTTTTTGGACTTGCCGTCATAAAAATTTTAAGTTCCGCATCAGGAAAAACTACTGTTCCAATATCTCTTCCATCCATGACAATACCTTTATTTTTTCCAATTTCTTTTTGCTGTTCAACGAGTTTTGAACGAACTTCTGAAATTTCTGCCACTTTGCTTACAAAATTAGAAACCTCGAGTGTTCTAATTTGAGCCTCAACATTGACATTGTTCAAATACATTTCAGCAAAACCCAAATTTGGGTTGAATTTAAAAACTAATTTTATTGAAGGTAGCTCGTTTATAAGAGATTGCGAATCAAAGAAATTTTTACTAATATATTTATTTTGCATAGCAAAAAAAGCAATTGCGCGGTACATAGCCCCAGTATCAACATAAACATAACCTAAATGTCTAGCTAATTCTTTTGCGAGGGTGCTTTTTCCGGTAGAGGAAAATCCATCAATTGCTATAGTAATTTTATTTTTCAAAACTATTGTATTTACTTCAAATATACGAAACAAATTACTCTTGAAAGTTAATTGTTAAACCAAAAAGACTTGTGTTTCCAGCAAGAGTGTATCTCGAATAGGAATAGTTTAGTTTTAACTTGTTAAATCTAAGACCGAAACCTACTGAAATTCCTGAAAAATTTCGTTGTTCTAGTATTCTCAATTCTTCAGATCTCCTAAAATTATAACCTAATCTAAGATTAAAAGCTTTTTTAGGAAAAAGTTCAACTCCCAATATCATATGTCGGATGGCGTTGCCAAAAATAGATACTTTTTTTTCGGTTGTACTGCCGTCAAGCGATGTTTCTGATTGAGTTGGATTTGTAAAAGAAACATTCCATTGTTGCAAATTTTCAAGTGTTAAATGCCATCTTAAAGGAACATGCTCTAATTCTTGTGAAACTCCGGCTATAATTTCTAAAGGCAGCTTTTCTCTTGTATCAGCGTAAGTTGTGAATTGTGTTCCAAAATTTCTAATTGATAAAGCCCAGTTGACATCATTGACATCATCAATATAAATAGCTCCTAAATCTATAGCTCCTCCAAAAGAATTATAACTTTCTAAATTTGATGAGATAAGCTTAGCGTTGGTTCCGATAAACAAATTGGAATTTGAAACATTGTAGGCATAGCCAAATGAAAGTGCTAATTCACTCCCAGAAAATGAAGAAGTTGCTTGCCCATATTCATCATAACCATCAAAATTTCCATAATTTACGTAGTTAATACCAGCTTGAATAGTTTCATAATGACGATCATAAGTATAGGCATAAGAAGCTGTACCGTAGGTAACTTCACCAAAATATTTTCCATAGTTTAGAGCCAAATGATTGTCCATTTCTGGATTTATGGTAGCTGGATTAAAATTAGCCTGATTTACATCTTCATCATAAATGGTAACCGTTTTACCTCCTAAAGCGGCTTGTCTAGGTGATGTAACCAAGTTAAGAAATTGGTATACATTTCTCCCTCCTATTTGTCCATAAGACAAAGAGTAAAACATAATAAGAATGGAGACTAAAAATCTATTGAGCATAAAAGAAATGACTGTTCAATTTATTAAACGTAAATGCGAAGATAAAATTATAATGATTATTTATGTTTAAAATTACATCTTTATATATAGTAATTTTTCAAAAAAAATTCCATTCGCAATGGCGAATGGAATTAAATTATTTAGTAAAAATTACTATAAAACTTTAGCGTTTTTTACTTTTTGATCTGTAATGACAATAGCTATAACATCATTCATTTCCTTCACGTAATGAAACGTAAGTCCTGCTATATATTCTGGTTTTATCTCATCGATGTCACTTTTGTTTTCATGACACAAAACAATTTCCTTGATGTTAGCCCTTTTTGCTGCTAAAATCTTCTCTTTAATTCCACCTACAGGTAAAACCTTACCACGAAGTGTGATTTCTCCAGTCATTGCTAATCCCTTCTTTATTCGTTTTTGGGTAAATACAGATACTAATGAAGTCAACATGGCAATCCCCGCACTTGGTCCATCCTTAGGAGTAGCGCCTTCTGGCACATGCAAATGAATATTGTATTTTGATAATAGTTCAGTATTAAGTCCTAATTGATCTGCATTGGCTTTGATATATTCTAAAGCTATCGTTGCTGATTCTTTCATTACAGTACCTAAATTCCCAGTAATGGTCATGGTTCCTTTTCCTGGAGAGATTAAAGATTCAATAAATAAAATATCGCCACCTACACTGGTCCAAGCTAATCCTGTTACTACTCCAGCAACATCATTACTCTCATATTTATCTCGTTCTAATCTAGGAACACCTAATGTTTTCAGAATATCTTCGTCGGTTACTTTCTTATTATATTCTTCCTCCAATGCAATAGACTTTGCGGCATTTCGAATTACTTGTGCAATTTTAACCTCAAGTCCACGGACACCAGATTCACGAGTATAACCTTCAACTATTTTTTCTAATTGCTTTTTTCCAATAGACAAATCTTTGGCAGTAAGACCATGTTCCTTTAATTGTCTATTGAATAAATGTTGTTTCGCAATTTCTACTTTTTCTTCGATAGTATAACCAGACATTTTAATCACTTCCATTCTATCTCGTAATGCTGGTTGTATCTCGGCCATATTATTAGAAGTAGCTATAAACATCACTTTTGATAAATCATAGCCCATTTCAAGAAAATTATCATAAAATGAATTGTTTTGCTCTGGGTCTAAAACTTCTAACATGGCTGAAGAAGGATCACCATGATGACTATTTGATAATTTATCTATTTCGTCTAAAACAAAAACTGGATTTGAAGTTCCTGCTTTCTTGAGGCTTTGAATAATTCTTCCTGGTAAGGCACCAATATAGGTTTTTCGATGCCCTCGAATTTCAGCCTCATCACGCAAACCACCTAGTGATATTCTAACATATTCTCTTCCTAACGCCTCGGCAACTGATTTTCCAATGGATGTTTTACCAACACCGGGAGGTCCTGTCAAACAGATTATTGGCGACTTCATATCTTTTCTTAATTTAAGTACAGCCAAATGTTCTATCATTCTTTTTTTTACCTCATCAAGTCCAAAATGATCTCTATCAAGAATTTTTTGTGCTCTTTTTAAATCAAAATTATCTTTAGAATATTCATTCCAAGGAAGGTCTAAAAATAGTTCTAAGTAATTTCTTTGAATTCCAAAATCAGGAGCTTGAGGATTCATTCTTCGCATTTTTGACAATTCTTTTTCGAAATGCTTTTGTGTTGACTCATTCCATTTTTTGGACTTAGCTTTCAAACTCATTTCGTCTAATTCTTCTTCTTGTGAAGCACCACCCAACTCTTCTTGAATGGTTTTCATTTGTTGATGCAAAAAATATTCGCGTTGTTGTTGGTCTATGTCAAAACGAACTTTGGATTGAATGTTATTTTTTAATTCTAGTTTTTGTAACTCCACATTCATATAACGTAACGTTTCAAGTGCTCTTTCTTTTAAAGTATTAATCGAAAGTAAATCTTGTTTTTCCTTTACAGATAAATTCATATTGGAAGTCACAAAATTGATTAAAAAAGAATGACTTTCTATGTTTTTAATTGCAAAAGTAGCTTCACTAGGAATATTTGGGCTCTCGTTGATTATTTGTATTGCTAAATCCTTAATAGTATCATTAATTGCCAGAAATTCGGTATCATGTTTTCCGGGTCTTTTTTCCTCTACAGGTTTAATATTTGCAGTTATGTAAGGACTTTCAGAAATGATACTGTCAATTTGAAAACGTTTTTTTCCTTGAAGAATAACGGTAATATTTCCATCAGGCATCTTCAAAACACGTAGAATTCTTGCCACAGTTCCAATTGGAAAAATATCGTTTTTAGAAGGATCTTCGATTTCTTCATTGGTTTGAGCCACCACTCCAATTATTTTTCCAGAGGCATAAGCATCGTTAATTAATTTTATAGATTTATCTCTCCCTGCCGTAATTGGAATAACAACGCCTGGAAATAAAACCATGTTCCGTAGCGGTAATAACGCTAATGATTCTGGGAGTACTTCGTTATTCATTTCCTCTTCGTCTTCTGGAGTCAACAAGGGAATTAAATCAGTTTCCGTATCAAACTCCTGAAGTGACAGGTTGTTAAGTGTAAGTATTTTATGATTTGACATATGTTATTTAAGTCTTTTTGTCATTAAAAAATTCATTTGTAAACAAATATACGGCATAGGTTAAAAAGTTTAGATATAATCGACAAAAAATTCAAATATAATCGACAAAACATACTTAATATTCGCTTAACAACAAAAGAGACAATCATTATGTCAAAATCACTCAATAAATATTTGTTTCCTTTTAAACTAAACCACTATGGACTTGAAGTTCATAGGTTTGTTTGGCAGACTAAAAGTCTGCACGCTTGAATAACTTAATTTTTTGACAAGAATTACACAAATTAGTACAAATTAGTACAAATTAATTCATGAAAATTTGTGGCAAAGTTTTAAGAACCTGAAAAGGAAATACACTAAAGTGCATAGTTTTAACTATTATTGAGACCAATAAAGGATAAGAAATCTACATCAAGAAGTGAAAAATCACAAAATTATTATTTTACAGGCTCCATTTTCTTCATAAAACTAAGCACAATGTAACCCAGCAAAAAGAAAACAGCCAAAATAAAAATAGAACTTCGCATAGAATTGGTTATTGAACCAACAAAACCTAATATAAAAGTTCCTAAAACTATGGCAATTTTTTCGGTTACGTCATAGAAACTAAAGTATGTCGAATGATCTTCGGTTTCGGGTAATAATTTAGAATAAGTGGAACGTGACAAGGATTGAATTGCTCCAAATACCATTCCTATTGATGCCGCAATGGAATAAAATTGCAAATCAATATATTTATTATCCTTATTTATTAAATATAAGGCAAAACAAATTAAGCACCATATTGCAATAATAAGTTTCAGAGTTTTAATATTTCCAATGTTTTCGGAAATTCTTGAAAATAAATAGGCTCCAAATATGGCAACTATCTGAACCACTAAAATAGTGATAATTAATTGACTCGTTTCAATTCCCAATTCAATTTTTCCATAAATTCCCGCAAATAAAATGGTGGTTTGAACGCCAATGCTATAAAAGAAAAATGCCTTCAAAAATTGTTTCAATATAGGCTGGCTCTTTAGGCTTTTTAAAACTATCATTAATTCTTTAAATCCTTTAAATATAAAATCTTTTCTAGGTTTTTTATTGAATACATTATTAGGCAAGAAATAAAAGGTCACCTGGGCAAAACCCATCCACCAAATTCCGACGGACAAAAATGAAATTCTGGCTGGCAAAGTTGGATCAGAAATTCCATACCATTCAGGCTTCATCACCATCGTCAAATTAAAGGTCAGCAAAATTACCGACCCGAAATAGCCGTACATAAATCCTTTGGCACTCACTCTATCATGTTGTTCTGGAAAAGCAATTTCAGGCAAATAAGAATTATAAAAAACAACACTTCCCCAAAAGCCAATACTTGCCAAAATAGTTGAAACGATTCCAATCCATAATGTATCTTCACCTTTAAAGAAAAACATCGCCATAACGGAAAGGGAACCCAAATAACAGAAAAACTGCATAAATCGCTTTTTGTTTCCGTTATAATCCGCTATTCCAGATAAAATTGGAGATAAAAAAGCAACAATCAAAAAGGAGAACGACAACGAATAGGATAATAAAGAACTGTTTAAAAATGAAGTTCCCAGAAAAGTTACCTTTCCATCATTTCCGCTTGTCACGGATTCATAATAGATAGGAAATACTGCCGTGGAGATTACTAACGAATAAACTGAATTTGCCCAATCATAAAATGCCCAAGCATTTATTAGTTTAGGACTTCCTTTTGGTAAATTTTGCATTTATGGTATTTTATTAGTTCCAAATATAGTCAAAAAACTACTATTTAATAAGTAGATTTAAATAGTTCAGATTAAAAAATTGCCAAGAATTCCATTAAAAATTCTTGGCAATTAAATGCTTTTAAAAAGTTTAAAATTTATACTTTTTGAACATTCAATTTACTGTTTTTTCGACTGAAACTAAAGTAAATAACCAGCCCGATGAGCAACCAAATGGTAAAATAAATCCAGTTCCAAACACTCAATTGCGCCATCATATACAAGCAACAAATCAAGCCTAACAATGGAATTAAGGATAAATTTTGACGATAGGACCAAAAAGTTAATCCGAACAATACAATGAGAAAAATCCACATTGGGATTTTGTGTTTAAATAAGTCAAAACCACATTGATATTTTATAGCATCATCAATAGGCAAACCTTTTACAACCGAAGCATACTTTACTTCATCTTGTTGGTATTTATTGAGTAAAAGTTCTAAATCTGGTTTCTTAGAAGTGCTATTATTCGCATCAATTCGCACTAAATAGTCATACACTTTTTGAGTACTGTTTTGGTCTAAGGCAGTAATTATTTCTTCTGAACTATTAATTTGAGTCTCATTCGTTAAAAAACTCATAGTAGCTTTATTGTTATAACCAAAGGCAAAAACAAATCCAATAGTAATTAGAATAGGCATTATGTACTTTGAATTGACATAGGGGGTTTTGAATTTTCCACGAGGAATATCAGTTTTATTTTGTAAAACCAAAACGCCAGCACAAACCAAAACAAAAGCAAATAAAGTTCCAATACTACACAAATCGGTAACCATGGTTAGATTTAAAAACAATACTGGAATTGACACCACAAAACCCGTTACAATGGTTGCATAAGAAGGTGTTTTGAATTTTGGGTGCACTTTTGAAAAACGCTTTGGCAACAAGCCATCGCGACTCATACACATCCATATTCTGGGTTGCCCCATCTGAAAAACTAATAAAACACTAGCCATGGCAATAACAGCGCTAACCGCAATAATTCCTGACATCCATTTTAAATCTAATTTATCAAAAACAAAAGCAAGTGGATCTCCAACATTTAGTTCATTATAACTTACCATTCCTGTCAATACTAATGCAATAGCAATGTATAAAACAGTACAAATAATAATTGCCCACATCATTCCTCTTGGCAAATCGCGTTGTGGATCTTTACACTCTTCGGCGGTGGTAGAAATGGCATCAAAGCCTATATAGGCAAAGAAAACTGCTGAAACTCCTTTCAGAACTCCACTAGCACCATTAGGCGCAAAAGGGTGCCAATTGGCAGTATCAACATAAAAAATACCAACCGCAATAACTAAAAGTACAATACATAACTTAATAGCCACCATCATATTACTAGCATTCCGAGATTCTTTCATCCCACGATACACTAAGGCAGTGATGATAAAAATAATCAGCAATGCTGGAAGATCCGCCACAAGATGAAAAGAACCCATAACTGGAGCTGTTGTCCACGCAGTATAAGCCGTCTGTGTACTTGAAGCTAAATTTCCGAATGATTTTCCGCCTTCCATCAACGCAGTGGCGTCTTTAAAGCCATTAGATGCTGTGATATAATCCATTTGCAACCATTCGGGAATATGCAAACCCCCACTTTCGAGTAAGCCAGTGAAATAATCACTCCAAGAAATGGCAACAGTAACATTACCAATGGCATATTCCATGATTAATGCCCAACCTATAATCCAAGCTATTATTTCTCCAAAAGCGACATACGAATATGTATAAGCACTACCAGAAACAGGTACCATTGAAGCAAATTCAGCATAAGCAAAAGCGGCAAAGCTACAAGCTATTGCAGTAAACAAAAACAGAAAAACGACTGCAGGACCCCCGTCGGCACTCGCTTTACCAATAGTACTAAAGATACCAGCACCTACTATTGCAGCAATTCCGAAGGCAGTTAAATCTCTTGCTGTTAAGTGTTTTCCTAATGAATTATGTCCATCAGACTCATTTTTTTCTACTTGTTTTAAAATATCTTGAACCGTCTTTTTTCGGAATAAATTGGATAATGCCATATTGATATTTTATATTAATGTTAAAAATTAATTGAAGTATCGAAAAGAATAAATAAAATTAAAACTCAAATATAAGTGACAATTTTCACTTTGACTATATTAGATTCACCTATTTCAAAAAATCATTTAAAATAGTTACTGGGTGCAATGCTTTTCGTTTTGTTCCGTCAAAAATCTGATGACGACAACTTGTTCCTGCCGCCGCAATTATTGTGTCTGTTTCTGTAGAACGAATTTTCGGAAATAGAGTGTCCTCTCCCATTTGCATGCTAATATTGTAATGCTCCTTTTCATAACCAAAAGAACCCGCCATACCGCAACAACCTGAATTGTATATGGTAACAGTACTGTTTAACGGTAAATTCAACATAGCAAAGGTGGCTTCTATAGAACTCAATGCTTTTTGATGACAATGACCGTGAATCTTTATGTTTTTTGAAATATCAGAAAATAAGGTCGAATTAATTGTTCCTTTTTCTATTTCTATTTTAAAAAATTCTTCGATAGTGAATGTATTTTTAGCTATTTTTTTTGCGCTTTCTACGTCTTTTGCTAATCTTAAATATTCATCTCTGAAAGTTAAAATTGCTGATGGTTCAATACCAATTAAAGGACAATTATCATTTATTAAATCTTTAAAAATAGAAACGTTTTTATTGGCTACGATTTGAGCTTCCTCAAGAAAACCTTTGGAAATAAAAGCTCTTCCACTTTCTTCGTGATCAATTAGCATTACCTCATAGCCCAATTTAGTCAACAATTTATATGTATCAATACCAACTGAAACATCATAATAATTGGTAAACTCATCACAAAACAAATAAACTTTAGAGCCTGAATTTGATTTTAGGGTTGCATTTTTTTTATACCAATTCCTGAACGTTTCTTTAGCTAATAAAGGAACTACTCTTTCTGGAGCAATACCCATACTTTTCTTCATCAATGATTGATTTAATATAAAATTAGTCAGTTTAGGAAAAACACTTCCCAATTTATTCAATTTAGAATTATTAGCAAAAATCTTATTTCGAACAGAAAATCCATTTGTTTTTTGATATTGGTATAAAAACTCCGATTTTAAAGCCGAAACATCTACATTACTAGGACATTCACTAGCACAAGCCTTACAACTTACACACAAATCAAAAACTTCATACAATTCTTGATGATTGAATTTATTGTCTTTTTCGGAATTGGTCAAATATTCTCGCAGTGCATTCGCACGAGCTCGAGTCGTATCTTTTTCGTTTTTTGTGGCGCGATAACTCGGACACATTGTTCCTCCTGCCGAAGGTAATTTTCTGCAATCGCCAGAACCATTACACTTTTCGGCTGCACGCAAAATCCCCATGCTATCCGAAAAATCCTGAATCGTTTGTATTTCTGGCTCTATTCTGCCCGAAATTACTCGATGATTCTCGTCCATTTTTGGAGCATTAACTATTTTACCAGGGTTAAAAATACTATCAGGATCAAAAGATAACTTTATTCTTTTTAATAATTCGTAATTTTTATCGCCAATCATAAAAGGAATAAATTCGCCCCGAACGATTCCGTCACCGTGCTCTCCACTCAAGGAACCTCGGTATTTTTTAACTAAATGAGCCACTTCGGTAGCGATAGTTCTGAATAGTTTTAAATCTTCCGTTTTCTTTAAATTTAAAACAGGACGCAAATGTATCTCCCCCGCTCCAGCGTGGGCATAATAAATAGCGTCTTGTCCGTGCTTTTTCATCATGGCAGCAAATTCGGCAATATAGTTAGGCAAATCACTCAATTCAACCGCTGTGTCTTCAATAGAATCAGCAGCTTTATTGTCACCAACAATACTTCCTAATAGCCCTAAACCTGCTTTTCGAAGTTCTATAATTTTGTCAATGTCAGCACCATATAATTTAACCAATGCATAACCAAAATTGTTGTTCTTTAAATCCTGAACTAACTCATTTGCTTGATTTTCTGCATCTTCCATAGAATTAGAAGCTACTTCAAACATCATAATTGCCTTTGGATTTCCCTCAATAAACGCTCTGTTTTTTGCTTGTTCCCGATTGTATTTAGTACAGTCTAAAATGGTATCGTCCATCATTTCGCAAGTGTACAAATGATGTTTCATAGCAATCAAAACCGATTCTAAACTTTCTTGAATCGTGAGATAATGCGCTACAACCATAATATTATTTGCTGGAGGTAAATCATCTACTTTCAGCGTAATTTCAGTTGTAAATGCTAATGTTCCCTCACTTCCACAAAGCAATTTACCCAGGTTTATGGTAGGTTCATTTCCAGCAAATAAATCTGATTTTAGTAATAAATCAACAGCATAACCTGTATTTCTGCGATGAATTTCAGGTTTAGGAAATTCTTTTACAATTTCTTTTTGAGTTGCTGTATTCGAAAGTTCCTCGTAAATGGTTTTGTAAATATTATTTTCTAAAGTGTTTCCTTTGGTTTTTTCTAGAAATTCATTGGAGGACAATTCGCCGAAAACTACACTTGAACCATCACTTAATAAAGTTTTAATCTTGAGTATTTTATCTCTAGTAACTCCGTAACGTATTGAAGTTGTGCCAGATGAATTATTCCCAACCATTCCTCCTATCATACATCTATTTGAAGTTGAAGTATTAGGGCCAAAAAACAACCCAAAAGGTTTTAAAAATAAATTTAACTCATCACGTATGACACCAGGCTGAACTGTTACGGTTTTGTTAATCTCATCAACTGAAATGATTTTGGTAAAATGTTTAGAAACATCAACTATTATTCCAGTTCCAACGGTTTGTCCAGCCAAAGAAGTTCCAGCAGTTCTAGGTGTTATTGAAATTTTGTTTTCGTTGGCAAACTCAATTAAAATTCTAATATCCTGTACCGTTTTGGGTATTGCAACCGCAATTGGACGCATTTTATACACCGAAGCATCGGTAGAATAAATAGTTTTATTGAGTTCATCGAATAGAAGTGTTCCTTCTAAAGATTTTGACAATTGCTGCAACTGAATTTTGGTTGGCATAGATAAAAGTTATAATTCACAAATATAAAAGATAGTGCTGCGTTATTTACAAAATCAAATATTTTTTTTGCCACAGATTTACGAATTTTTTAAAATCCTTTTTAATCTGTGAATCTGTGGCAAAAAAAATCGACGCAGAGCTTCGAGTAATTAAGCCTAAAGAGATTAATTACGGATTGCTATAAATTCCAGACTGATTTGGAACGCATTATGAATTGAAAAATAATAGTATAAAAAATATTTTTTATACTATTATACTTCACTAAAAAACCTATTTTTGAATTCTTATAATTAGACCATAATGAAACAATACAAGTGCCTAAAAGCTACGCTTTTCCTTTTTTTACTCCCTTTTTTGAATGCAAATGCGCAACAAAAAGAAAGCTACCCAAAAAATGAATTCAGAGCCGTTTGGATTGCAACTGTGGTAAATATCGACTGGCCAAAAAGCAGTTCGGACAATCTAGAAAAAGAAAAAGTAGATTTTATCGAAATTTTAGATACTTACAAAAAACTAAATTACAATGCGGTAATTGTTCAAATTCGTAGTGTTGGCGATGCTTTTTATCCTACTAAATTAGCCCCTTGGTCTCGGTATTTAACTGGAAAAGAAGGAGAAGCACCAAAAGATAATTTCGACATTTTAGAATGGATGATTACCGAAACTCACGCTCGAGGTTTCGAATTTCACGCATGGCTGAATCCTTACAGAGCTACTTTCGATACTAAAATTGAAACTTTAAGTCCTCATCACGATTATAATAAATACAGAAAGTGGATGATTAGATATGGCGAAAAAGGAAAAGAAAAATATTATTACAACCCCGGTTTGCCCGAAGTTCAAAGCCATTTAACCACTATTGTTGAAGAAGTTGTAAAAAATTACGACATCGACGCCATCCATTTTGATGATTATTTTTATCCCTATAAAGTAAAAGGAAAGGAATTTAATGATTCCGTTTCATTCAAAAAATATGGTAATGGACTTTCGCTTGCTGATTGGAGACGTTCTAACGTGAATTCGTTTGTGAAAAATATTTATTTTTCGATAAAAAATATCAAACCTTGGGTGCAATTTGGCATTAGCCCTTTTGGTGTTTGGCGCAATAAATCGGTTGACCCAAAAGGTTCTGATACGGAATCTGGTCAAACCAACTATGATGATTTATATGCCGATCCGTTGGCTTGGATGCAGGGAAAATACATAGATTATATGTTGCCACAATTGTATTGGAGCATCGAACATCCTAAAGCTTCCTACTCGAAATTACTGAAATGGTGGGCGGAAAACACTACAAATTCCAACCTTTATATTGGCAATAGTACGTATAAAATCAGAACGGATTCAGACAAAAAATGGAATGATCCAATGGAAATTCCAAACCAAATTGACTTGACAAGAACCTATAAGAATGTACAGGGAAATGCTTTTTTTAGTGCCAAAGGATTTGTAAATACCAACCAAGATGTTACACAAATTCTAAAAGAAAAACAGTACAAACACCCCGCACTTCCCTACCCTGTTCCGAGTTCGATGCAAATTGTAGTAGACAAACCGACTATCGTTTCTTTCACAAAAGGCGCAACAAATTATGGGTTCAAAATCAATTATCCATTGAGCAGCAAAATACGTTATGTTGTGGTTTATGGTGCAAAAAATAAAGCTAAAATTGATCTGGACAATCCGAGTCAAATTATTGATAAAATAGCTTTTATAGAGAAAAAAGATTCGATTAGTATTACATTAGCCAATGATAAATTTGAAGGTATTGGAGCCTCAGCAATCACTTTTATCGATTTTTATGGCAACGAAAGTAGCGCAACCCTTATTGACTTATCAAAAGAAATTAAATAAATGAAAAAAGACAACAGCCCTTGGTATTGGATACCCGTTTTAAACTTTGCTTCGGGATTGCCGTATGCTATTATAATTTCGGTTTCGGTACTTATGTATAAAAATTTAGGCATCAGCAATGAAGACATTGGAGTCTACACCAGTTTATTGTATTTACCTTGGGTGCTAAAACCGTTGTGGAGCCCGTTTATCGATTTGTATGCTACCAAGAGAAAATGGTTTCTTGCGATGCAATTCATCATTTCGATAGCTTTTTTAATTGTTGGACTAACCATTCCGATGAGTAATTTCTTTGTCTTGAGTTTGGCAGTTTTTTGGGTTGCCGCATTTGCTTCGGCTTCGAATGATGTGGCGAGTGATGGCTTTTATATGTTGGCTTTAGCCAAAGAACAACAATCTTTTTTTCTGGGAATTCGCAGTACCTTTTACCGTTTATCAATGCTTACAGGTAATGGATTAATAGTAATAATTGCTGGTTTTCTAGAACAAAAATATGGTAGTCAAACCAAGGCTTGGTCCTACACGATGGTAATTGTTGGTTTGATAATGGCCGTTATAACGATATATAATTATTTTTCGACTCCAAAAACAGAATCAAATACTCTAATTTCCGAATCCGAGAACACTCCAAAAGCTAGTTTTGGAACCGTGTTTGCTACTTTTTTCCAAAAGAAACAAATTGGTTTGGTATTGGCATTTATTTTACTGTTTCGTTTGGGCGAATCACAACTCTTAAAAATGCTTACGCCTTTTTTAGTCGATGACAAAGCTGTTGGCGGAATGGGTTTAACCACCGAAGATGTTGGAGTTATCTACGGAACCTTTGGTGTTTTGGCGCTAGTTATCGGCGGAATTTTAGGCGGAATTGCCATCTCAAAACAAGGGTTAACCAAATGGATGTTGCCTATGATATTAATGATGCATTTGCCCATTATTGGATTTATATTATTGTCGCATTTTCACCCTACATCAGTTTATTATATTTATGCCACAGTAATTGCTGAACAATTTGGATACGGTTTTGGTTTCGCCGCCTTTATGATGTTTTTAATTTATGTTGCCGAGGGCGAATCGAAAACTTCCCACTACTCTATCGCTACAGGTTTTATGGCATTAGGAATGATGCTTCCGGGTATGGCAAGTGGTTTTATTCAGGATTATTTAGGCTATGGTAATTTCTTTATTTGGGTTTTTCTAGCCACCATTCCAGGATTAATTTTGTCGAGATTTTTGATTTTTCCAAAGGATTTTGGAAAGAAGGTTGACTAGAAATTATTAATTAAACCCGTTGGGTGTAATTCAATTTTCATGATTTTTTAACCACATAGAAATATAGATTCTGAAAATTTTGAAAGTCGTTTCACTTAATTCGAGAAAAACATAGCTATACGAAACCATGAATTGGGCTATCAAACTCTTTTTTCTATGAATCTATGTGGTTAAATTTTTTTTATATAGTACTAATTATTAATTTTTATTAATTACACACAACGGGTTAATTAAATATTTTAAAAAGCATTTCCTTCAGTAAATCCGAAGTGGCTAAACCATTCGCCCCAACACCTTTACTTTTAATATCTAATTCTCGTAAAGTAGTCACAATTTGACTAACTTTTCGCATGGGATAATTTTTTAAAGCCAAATCATAATCTTTCAGAAAATAAGGACTAACTCCAAGAGCTGAAGCTACATTTTTTGGATTTCTATCCTTCAAACCATGGTATTTTAGTATTTTTATAAAAAAACCAAAAACCGTTGCAGTGGTTACTACCAATGGATTTGCCTTTTGATTATCCGAAAAATATTGTGCAATTTGATAGGCTTTCAATTGATTTCGGGAACCTAAAGCATTCAACAATTCGAAATTATTAAAGTCTTTGCTAAAACCTATATTTTCTTCTATTTGCTTTGGTGTAATTGTACTTCCTTTTGGCAATATAATCTGCAACTTTTCGAGTTCGTTATTAATTTTGCTCAAATCAGCACCTAAAAACTCCACTAACATAGCATTTGCTTTAGGTTCAATGGTGTAATTTTTGGCTGACAAAACCCGCTTAATCCAATCCCCTACTTGGTTGTCATAGAGTTTTTTACTTTCAAAAACAACACCGACTTTATCTAAAGATTTTGTCATCTTTTTACGTTTGTCCAAAGTCTTGTATTTGTAACAAAAAACCAAAACCGTACTTAGCATAGGATTATCAACATAACTTTCAAGTTTGTCGATATTTTTAGATAAATCCTGAGCTTCTTTGACAATAACCACTTGTCTTTCAGCCATCATCGGATAACGTTTAGCAGTCGAAACAATTTCTTCTATCGAAACATCACGACCATAAAGAACCGTTTGATTGAATCCTTTTTCATCTTCTGACAATAGATTTTGTTCCATATAATCAGAAAGTTTATCAATAAAATAAGGCTCATCCCCCA
This sequence comes from Flavobacterium sp., assembly GCF_046155325.1. GTDB lineage: Bacteria > Bacteroidota > Bacteroidia > Flavobacteriales > Flavobacteriaceae > Flavobacterium. The sequence goes on along the minus strand of NZ_JBJXDQ010000076.1, from coordinate 3,065 downwards.
TTAAAAAATAAATAGGTTTAATATTGCCATTTTTGATATCATTGACTATTTTTAAAACTTCTTCCATTTTTAGATTACAGATTTTAGATTTCAGATTTGAAAACCTGAAACTTTCAACTTATTTAATACTTTTGTTTTATGCAACAACTTAATTTTCCATCTTATAACTTCCGCCTCAAAAATAGCGAAAATAAAGTGTCTATTTTCGATGAAATAAGGAAAAAGTTTATAATTCTTACTCCTGAAGAATGGGTACGTCAACATGTAATTCAGTTTTTAATACAAGAAAAAAAATACCCTAAATCACTTATTAATGTCGAAAAAGTATTGAATGTCAACGGATTACGAAAAAGATACGATATTGTTGTCTTCAATCCTAATGGCACAATTTTTATTTTGGTAGAATGCAAAGCTCCTGAAATAAAAACTTCACAAGCCACTTTTGACCAAATAGCGCGATACAATATGACTCTTAATGCACAATTTTTGATGGTTACTAACGGACTTAATCATTACTTTTGTCAAATGGATTTTGATAATGAGAAATATAATTTTCTACAAGCATTACCTTATTATGAATTGGCAAACTCTACTATATAAATGAAAATAGCTGTTGTTATACTCAATTGGAATGGTGTCAAACTTTTAGAAGAATTTCTACCTTCGGTGATTAAATATTCATTAGAAGCTGATATTTACCTTGCCGATAATGCTTCGTCGGATGATTCAGTGACTTTTGTAAAAGCAAATTTTCCATCAGTTAAAATTATTAAAAATAAAAGTAATTTTGGATTTGCCCAAGGCTATAATGAAGCTTTAAAAGAAGTTGATACCGATATTTTAGCTTTGGTGAATTCAGATATTGAAGTAACCGAAAATTGGCTAAAATCTATTCTTAATACTTTCGAAAACGAACCGAATACAGTTATAATCCAACCCAAAATATTAGATTATAAAAACAAAGAACACTTTGAATATGCAGGTGCAGCAGGTGGTTTTATAGACAAATATGGATATCCGTTTTGTCGAGGTCGAATTTTTGAAAAGGTAGAAAAAGATTTTGGTCAATATGATGATGATTGTGAAATCTTTTGGGCTTCGGGAGCTTGTTTTTTTATTAGAAGTTCAGTCTATAAAGACCTTGAAGGATTTGATGCGGATTTTTTTGCGCATCAAGAAGAAATAGATTTGTGTTGGCGTGCTATAAATAAAGGTCATCATATTAAATACAATTCAAAATCTATTGTTTATCATCTTGGTGGTGCTACTTTACAAAAAAGCAATCCCAAAAAAACAGAGTTAAATTTTAGAAATTCCTTATTGATGTTGACTAAAAATGCACCAAAAGAAAAATTATTTTCTATAATTTTTCTTCGACTTTTTTTAGATGGAATTGCAGGAATTAAGTTCATATGTAATGGGAAACCTATTCATACATGGGCAATACTAAAAGCGCACCTTACCTTTTATAGGTTTTTTAGACTTCATTATAAAAAAAGAGGAGAATATCAAGTGCAAAAATACTATAAAACAAAAAGTATCGTTTATTTATACTTCATTAATAATTTAAAAATATTTAGTAGTATATTTGACACTACTAAATTGAAGCACTAATTTACTAATAACCTTTATTTAAAATTTATTTTTTATGAAAAAAATTGTCGTTGTATTATCCGTTTTGATGCTTTTATCTTCGTGTGTTTCTAAAAAGAAATTCTCTGCCTTAGAAGCTAAAAATAAAGAAACTCAAGATTTATTAAATTCATGTACTGTTAAATTAAACTCTTGTTTACAAGAAAAAGCAGGATTAGCAGCTACTGTTGCAGGTTTAAAAGACTACAATCAAACTTTGGCTAACACTTCCAAAGATATGGCAATATTATCGACTAAAAGTGCTGAAAACATTGAAAAAGCTTTGGAGTCTATCAAAGAAAAAGATTTGAAAATTACCAGAATGCAAGATGCATTAACTAGAAAAGATAGTGTCACACTTGCTGTAGTAACAAGTCTAAAAGCATCGGTAGGCATTTCTGATCCAGATATTGAAATCAATGTCGAAAAAGGAGTCGTGTTTATTTCTATTGCTGATAAACTTTTATTTAAAAGTGGAAACTATGATGTAACCGATAAGGCAAAAGGTGTTTTGGCAAAAGTTGCCAAGGTGGTAAATGACAAACCTACATTTGAATGTATGGTTGAAGGTCATACTGATGACGATTCTTTTAGACCTAATGCAGTTTTACTTGACAATTGGGATTTAAGCGTTAAACGTTCTACCGCCATAATTAGGGTATTGACAAAAGATTTAGGCGTTAACCCAGCACAATTGATTGCTGCAGGAAGAAGTTCATTTATTCCTTTAGTTCCAAATGATTCTGCCGAAAACAAAGCAAAAAACAGAAGAACACGTATTGTTGTTCTTCCTAAAATTGATGAGTTTTATGAAATGATAGAAACCGAAATGAAAAAGAAAAAATAGTAATCAGGTTTCAGTTTGCAGAAAACAGATTGCAGAAAACAAAAAACGTCTTGAGAAATCAAGACGTTTTTTTTGTTACTATGTTGCCAACTAAAATCTGCCATCTGCAACCTTAAATCTATAGTATATACAAACTCCCCTTACCTTCCCTAATTACCACTGGTTCGTGTTCTGATAAATCAATAATAGTCGAACCAATATTATCTCCATAACCACCATCAATAACCAAATCGACATCGTTTTGCCATTTCTCAAAAATAAGTTCTGGGTCGGTGGTGTATTCTATTACTTCATCTTCATCACGAATCGAGGTCGAAACTATTGGATTTCCTAATTGTCTTACTATTTCTAATATGATTGAGTTATCAGGTATACGAATTCCGACAGTTGTTTTCTTTTTGAATTCTTTTGGTAAATTATTATTCCCTCGCAAAATGAATGTATAGGGCCCAGGTAAAGCTCTTTTTAACAATTTGAAAGTAGCCGTATCTATTTGCCTAACGTAATCAGACAAATGACTTAAATCATGACATATAAAGGAAAAATTTGCTTTTTCCAGCTTCACTCCTTTTATTTTGGCAATGCG
>NZ_JBJXDQ010000075.1:0-9033 GCF_046155325.1 Flavobacterium sp. | reverse complement strand
CAATCTAATGCAATAATTAACGAAAAACCATTGTCATCAGCATAATCAATTCCTTTGAAAGAAATACCGTAACCTTCATCGTAACGATCTGGAATATAGGTCGCAACATTAGGATAGTCGGTTTTTAAATACGATGAAACCAGAGAAACGGCTGTTGTGCCATCGACATCATAATCGCCAAAAACAAGGATATTTTCTCCGTTTTCAATTGCCATTTCGATGCGTTCAACGGCTTTATCCATATCTTTCATCAAATATGGATCATGTAAGTCGGCTAGGGAGGGTCTGAAAAATAAACGGGCTTCTTCAAAAGTTTCGATGCCGCGTTGCACCAGTAAAGTTGCTACAAATTCCTCAACATTCAAAGCCTGAGCGAGCTGTTTCACTTTGTCTTCAGGAGGTTTTGGTTTTAATGTCCAACGCATAATTTAATTACTTTAGGTTTAATTCCTCGAAGCTCTGCTTGGTTTTTTTGCCACAGATTCACAGATTAAAAAAGATTTTTGAAAATCTGTGAATCTGTGGCTATTATTTCACTAATACCTCTGGGGCTCTGCCCAGAGTTAGTTTAATGGATTTGGATAAATTTGTCAAAAAAAGCCAATATGTTTTAGGGCTTCAAAGCCAAAGCATCGCCTTCAAATTGAATTCCATCCCATCCCAATTTCATAAAATTACGGATGTTTTGGTGATTTGTTCCTTCTGGATCTCCTAATACTTCTTCAAAATAATAGGCTCCAAAACAAGCTAGAGTTTCTGCTTGGGATAAATTTTGTAATTGCGCAAAAGCAAATAATTTACAAGAACCCGAGTTTTCGCCCGCTGCATTGCGTTGGGTTCCATTTACGAAAGCGATTGGGGTAAAATCGTAATTTTCCTCAATGACAGCAATGGTTTCAGGAAATGTAATTGTGTTTGGTTTTTGTTTTAATTTTTCTAAAAAGGAGGTGATGCTCATTATAAAATTTATTATTCTGTTTGTTTTTTATTTGTCATTGCGAGGAGTTGCGAGGCACGAAGCAAAGCAATCTATTTACTTTTTCCACCAACGACTACTACAATTTCTCCTTTTGGAGGTTTGTTTTGAAAATGTGTTAGCACTTCCCGAACCGTTCCACGAACATTTTCTTCGTGTAGTTTTGATAATTCTCTGGAGATACAAATTTGTCGGTCTTCGCCAAAATAAGTGATAAATTCCGTCAATGTTTTGACTAATTTATGCGGCGAAACATACAAAATCATGGTTCTAGTTTCTTCGGCAAGGGCCAAATATCGTGTTTGCTTTCCTTTTTTGTCAGGTAAAAATCCCTCGAAAATGAATTTATCATTAGGCAAACCACTATTGACCAAAGCCGGTACAAAAGCCGTTGCGCCAGGTAAACATTCTACAGTAATCCCATTTTCGACACAAGCGCGGGTGAGTAAAAATCCAGGATCAGAAATAGCAGGTGTTCCCGCATCTGAAATTAATGCTATGGTTTCTCCAGTTTTTAAGCGAGAGATTAAATTTTCGATTGTTTTGTGTTCATTATGCATGTGGTGGCTATGCATGTGGGTTCCAATGTCAAAATGTTTTAGCAGTTTTCCGCTGGTACGGGTGTCTTCTGCCAAAATCAAATCGACCTCTTTCAAAACCCGAATGGCACGCAAAGTCATGTCTTCGAGATTGCCAATGGGCGTTGGGACAATAAATAATTTACCCATTTATGCGAATTTTTTCTCGATAATTTCCATAAAACGCTGTGAATAATCCTCTTTTCCTTCCCAACTATTGTAGTCTGGTTTTACCATATCTTCAATAAAATTTTGAACTTCTTCAAAACTATCATAGGTAATTAGTTGGTTTAAAACACGATTATAATCTTCATTGCTATTTCCAAAAAGGTGTTTTACAAATGCAATTCTATCGTTTAAATCAATCTTTATTGTTTTGGTTTCGTTTAGAATGATTGTTGAATCTTTGACTTCAGAAAAAGCAGGTTTTTTATCTTTGGGTAGTGCCAAATCTTTTAACGGAATTATTTCATTTTCTTTAGATTCTACTTTTACAAAAAGAGTTTCGTTGTAATCCCCCCCCAATAAATCTTCAAAAGAAATTTGCACAGACTCTGGTTTCTTTTTTGGTTCTTCTTCAAATTCGACATCTAATTCAAATGCAGGAGTGAATCCAATAACAGGAGGTTTTTCTAACCCATTTATTTTATCTTCAAGAATTTCTTCTATTTCGACTTTTTCAGTGATTTCATTTGTTGGGATTTCTTCATCAAAAGATTCGTTAACTATAATTTCTTCTGTTTTGATTTCATCCTTGGAAATAGTAATATCCAAATCGGATATGGTGTTATTTTCAAAAACAGCAGTTATTTTTTCTTCAATTTCAAAAAGACCAATGGTTGGTTTTACATCGCCAAAATTTTCCTCAACAAACTTTAATACAGAAAGTTTCTCCTGTAATTTCTGAGTTTCAATCAGTAGTTGATTGACATCAGATTTATTTTTCATTTGCAATACTCTATGTGCTATGCTGATTAAGTCGGCTTCTAGTTTTTTCTTCATAACTTTTGAAATTATAGTGAGTTGGAAAGTGTTTTTTGTTAAATTTGGCTTTGATTGCAAAGTAATAAAATAAAAGCTGAAATTTACAAAATGTTTCTCGAAAATACAGTAAATCATAAAGAACAATTTGGCTGGATCGAAGTTATTTCTGGTTCGATGTTTTCGGGCAAAACAGAAGAGCTTATTCGCAGGTTGAAAAGAGCACAATTTGCCAAGCAAAAAGTTGAAATCTTCAAACCTAGTATTGATACTCGATATCATGGAGAAATGGTCGTTTCGCATGATGCTAATGAAATTCGATCTACTCCAGTCCCATCCTCTGCTAATATTGCAATTTTGGCTCAAGGCTGCGATGTGGTTGGTATTGATGAAGCCCAGTTTTTTGACGATGAAATCGTCAAAATTTGTAATGATCTTGCCAACCAAGGTATTCGTGTTATAGTGGCGGGCTTAGATATGGATTTCAAAGGAAATCCTTTTGGACCCATGCCTGCTTTGATGGCAACTGCCGAATATGTGACCAAAGTGCATGCTGTTTGTACTCGGACAGGAAATCTGGCACATTATAGTTTTCGAAAAAACGACAGTGATAAACTGGTAATGCTTGGAGAAAATGAAGAATATGAGCCTTTGAGTCGTGCGGCTTATTTTTATGCGATGAAAAATAGTCGTGAAAATAATAATAACTTCGGTGATGAAATAAAGTCCAAAATTTGAATTTAAGTATCCAAAATATCGAAAAAATTATTCAATCAAAACGATTTGGTAAAACTATAAATGGCATAATTAACCATGTTTCTATCGATAGTCGTTCTTTACAAAACAATAACAAAACTTTGTTTTTTGCTTTAGTTGGACCTAATAATGATGGGCACAAATACATTTCTGAATTAATTGAAAAAGGGGTATTGAATTTTGTTGTTACCCATGTTCCAAAAGAATCTGAAACAAAAGCTAATTTTTTTGTTGTAGAAAACACACTCGATGCTTTACAACAATTTGCGGCCCATCACCGAAATCAATATAGATTGCCAATTATAGGTTTGACCGGAAGCAATGGTAAAACTATTGTTAAAGAGTGGTTGAACTTTCTTTTAAGTCCCGATTTCAATATTGTTAGAAGTCCAAAAAGTTACAATTCACAAGTAGGTGTTCCATTATCAGTGATTTCAATAAATGACAAACACGATCTAGGGATTTTTGAAGCGGGAATTTCGAAAGTTAATGAGATGGTAAAACTGGAATCCATTATCAAACCAACTATTGGAGTTTTAACTTCTATTGGTTCTGCTCATGACGAAGGGTTTGCAAATACGGAAGAAAAAATCAAGGAAAAATTATTGCTTTTCAAGGATTCAGAATTGTTAATTTGTCAAAAAAACAAGTTAATTGATTTTCATAGTAGTAATAAAACCAAAAAATTTACTTGGAGTTTTATTGATAGTGATGCCGATGTTTTTATTGTAAAAAAAGCGTTTGAAGGCAATGCAAAACTTCAAATCCATTATGTTCAAACTGATTTTGAACTTGAAATTCCATTTCAAGATGAAGCTTCGATTGAAAATGCTGTTTCTTGTATGATGGTTTTACTCTACTTAAAGTATGATATTCAAACAATTCAAAGTAGAGTTTCTCAATTATTTCCTGTTGAAATGAGACTCAAAGTAAAGGACGGAATCAACAACACAACTCTAATCGACGATAGTTATAGTTCCGACTTTCATTCGTTGAAAATCGCCTTAGATTTTTTAGAAAATCAAAAACAACATGAGAAAAAAACACTAATACTTTCGGATATTTTCGAAAGTGGATTGTCTAATGAAGAATTGTATTCGAAAGTTTCACAGCTAATTACCTCCAATAAAATCAATCGGATTATTGTAATTGGAGAAACTATTTCGAAATTCGAAAATAAATTTAATCATTGTTTAAGTTTCAAGAGCACTCCAGAATTTTTATCAGTTTTAGATCAATTCAACTTTGCCAATGAAACTATTTTAATAAAAGGAGCTCGTCATTTTCATTTTGAATCGATTGTTTCAGTGTTAGAAGAAAAAACACATGAAACCGTTCTAGAAATTAATCTTAACGCCATCAGTAACAATTTGAATTTCTTTAAATCAAAACTAAAACCAACTACCAAAATGATGGTTATGGTTAAAGCTTTTGGTTATGGAAATGGAGGATTCGAAATTGCTAAATTACTCGAACACCACAACGTAGACTACCTTGGAGTTGCTTTTGCCGATGAGGGAATTTCGTTGAAAAATGCGGGGATTAAATTGCCAATAATGGTTCTTAATCCTGAAAGCACCAGTTTTCTAGCTATAATTCAACATCAATTGGAGCCTGAAATTTACAGCTTGAAAGGGCTGAAAGCTTTCCTGAAAATTGCCGAACAACTAAAGCTAAACTATTTTCCTATTCACATCAAATTTGATACAGGGATGCATCGTCTAGGTTTTGAAGAAGAAGATTTAGAGGGATTAATTGCAATACTTAAAGGGAATACCTCTGTTGCTGTAAAAAGTATTTTGTCACACATGGCAACAAGTGATGCCATAGAACATAAAGCATTTGCCCAGTCTCAGATTGTATTATTCGAAAAATTATCGTCAAAATTGATGACAGCTTTGCAAATAGAACCTATTCGACATATTTTGAACACTTCAGGGATTAGTAATTTTCCGCAAGCGCAATATGATATGGTTCGCCTTGGGATTGGGCTTTATGGGGTTTCGAATGATAGCGAAGAACAAAAGTACTTAGAAAATGTGGGGACTTTAAAATCTATCATTTCCCAAATTAGAAGCATTCAAGCTGGCGAAAGCGTAGGGTATGGCAGACGCTTTATCGCAAACAAACCGAGCAGAATCGCCACAATTCCTATAGGTTATGCCGACGGAATATCGAGGCTTTGGGGCAACGGACTTGGTTTTGTAATTATTAATAATCAGAGTGCAACAATTATAGGCAGTGTTTGTATGGATATGTTGATGGTTGATGTTACCCAAATCAATTGCAACGAAGGGGATTCCGTAATTATTTTTGGCGAAAGTCCGACCGTTTCTTTTATGGCAACCCAATTGCAAACCATTCCATATGAAATTTTGACCAGTATTTCGCAAAGAGTAAAACGTGTTTTTTATCGTGAATAATTGAAATAAATTTAGTATTTTCGTTTTAATTAAAAATATAATTTTAACTTAATAAACCTATTAATTATGGGATTTTTTGTAGATTTTAAAGCTTCTTTAATGAAAGGGGACGTATTAAGTTTAGCAACTGCCGTTGTTATTGGTGGTGCATTTGGAAAAATTGTTGGTTCGGCAGTAGACGATGTTATTATGCCAATTGTTGGTTTGATTACTGGCGGAATAGACTTTACACAAAAATTCATTACGCTTGATGGGAATAGTTATGACAATTTAGTTGCTGCAAAAGCTGCAGGAGCTGCTGTAATTACTTATGGTAATCTTGTTCAAGCAATTATTAATTTTGTGATTATTTCATTGTTTATTTTTATTGTTTTAAGAGCTGCTGAAAAAGCTAAAAAGAAAGAAGAAGTTGCCGCAGCACCCGCAGGACCTTCGCAAGAAGAATTACTTACTCAAATTAGAGATTTGCTAAAAAAATAAATTTCCGCTACATTGTATATTCTAACCAAACCATTCGCCGCGTCGAATGGTTTTTCTTTTTGTTGTATTTGTAACATTTTGTTGTTTTTTGTGAACAGCTTGTTTTCAGTACAAGTTTGCTTATTTTTGCATCTCAAAATTAGTATTTATAATAAAATAATAGAATATGAAAATTGCAGTTGTAGGCGCCACAGGAATGGTTGGTGAAATCATGTTGAAAGTATTAGAAGAAAGAAATTTTCCTTACGATGAATTAATTCTTGTAGCTTCAGAAAGATCTGTAGGAAAAATTATTGAATTCAAAGGACAAAAACACGTTGTGGTTGGATTACAAACAGCTGTAGATATGAAAGCCGATATTGCGCTGTTTTCGGCTGGTGGTCAAACATCGTTAGATTGGGCTCCAAAATTTGCCGCTGCTGGAACCACAGTTATTGACAACTCATCGGCTTGGAGAATGGATCCAACCAAAAAATTAGTGGTGCCAGAAATCAATGCTGGAGAATTAACTAAAGAAGATAAAATCATTGCTAATCCTAATTGTTCGACTATCCAAATGGTTTTGGCTTTGGCTCCGCTACACAAAAAATACAATGTAAAACGTGTTATAGTTTCTACGTATCAATCCATTACTGGAACTGGTGTAAAAGCAGTGGAACAATTCGAAAACGAATGTGCGGGTATTGAAGGAGACATGGTTTATAAATATAAAATCAATAGAAACTGTATTCCACAATGTGATAGTTTTGAACCAAATGGTTACACTAAAGAAGAAATGAAGTTGGTTAAAGAAACTAAAAAAATTCTAAGCGACGATTCTATCAAAGTTACGGCGACAGCTGTTCGCGTTCCAGTTGTAGGTGGTCATAGCGAGGCTGTAAATGTAGAATTTAGTAATGATTTTGATGTTGCTGATGTAAGAACTATTTTGAGTCAAACCGACGGAATTGTGGTTCAAGACAATTTAGATACTTTCACCTACCCAATGCCACGATATGCCGAAGGTAAAAATGATGTTTTTGTGGGAAGAATTCGTCGTGACGAAAGCCAAGAAAACACTTTAAATATGTGGATTGTAGCCGATAACTTGAGGAAAGGTGCTGCAACTAACACAATTCAAATTGCTGAATATTTAGTGGCAAATAAATTAGTATAAGCACTAATTTTTAAACATAAAAAACCCAATAGAATATACAATCTATTGGGTTTTTTGTTTTAGTATTCAATCTTACCGACATATCGCATGAGGCGAACTATTTTGGTTTTTCTATTATTTATATAAGAAGATGAACTTGTTGCTGAATATTTCCTTGGATTGGGCAATATAGCTGCTATTCCTGCTGCTTGAGTTTTTGTAAGGCTTGAAGCATCTTTTCGATACCAATGTTCCGTTGCAGCTTGAGCTCCATATACTCCGTCTCCCATTTCGATGCTATTCAAATACACTTCCATGATGCGTTCTTTACCCCAGATTAATTCAATAAGAACCGTAAAATAAGCTTCTAACCCTTTGCGAATATAACTTCTACCTTGCCATAGGAAAACATTTTTAGCAGTTTGTTGCGTTATGGTACTTCCTCCTTTAATTCTGCGACCTCTTTCGTTGTTTTTGAATGCTTTTTGCATTGCTGTAAAATCGAATCCGTGATGTGATAAAAAAGTGCCGTCTTCGCTAGCAATGACTGCTTTTTGTAAATTGGTAGAAATATGCGCTATCGGTTCCCAATCATGACTGAAATAGATTTCTTTTCCAGAAATTTTGTTTTCTATTACTCGTATTACCATTAAAGGTGTAAAAGGTATAGGCACAAATTTAAAGATAATGACCGATACAATAGACAGTCCAAAAAACCAAACTATAGATCGAAAAAAAATGTTTTTTATTTTACTCATGAAACTTCCATTGCCTTTAGACAAAGTATTTTTTGGTTTTTTTGATATGATTTTTGTTGCCATTATACTAAATCTGCTAGTTCTTGTCCAATTAAACTTCCTATTGCCACGCCCATACCTCCTAATCTCACTCCACAATACACGTTTTTAGATAATTGGGAAACAATAGGGTTCTTGCTGTTTCCAATGCCCATTATGCCACTCCAACGATGCGCGATTTCAAAATCGTGATGCGGTAAAATTACTTCTTTTAACAATTGTTCCAATTTATTTTGCACTATTTCTGTTTGACCAAATTCAGTTGTGGTTTCTGAATCAAAATCAAGATTTCTTCCACCTCCCAACAAGATTCTATCGCCAATGTTTCTAAAATAATAATACCCTTTATCCAAATGGAACGTTCCTTTGATTTTCAAATTTTTGATGGGTTCTGTAATCAAAACTTGTGCTCTGGCTGGTTTTACTGCGCCATCGGTGAGTTGACTGGCAAAACCATTGGTTGCAAATAAAAGTTTTTTTGTGGTAAAAACAAAATCGGATAACGCTATTTCCACCCCATTTTGATTATCCTGATAAGAGGTGACCGTTTGTTGGTTTAGAATTAAAATGTCTTTTGAAATCGCTAATTTCAGTAAGGCTTGCATCATGTTTCCGGTGTCGATTTGTGCTTCAAAAGGATTGAAAATTAAATGTTCATGAATTCCTTTAAATCCAAACGAATTGACTTCTTTTGCAAAAACTTCGGCTTTGAATAGCGATTTCAGCATTTCGTTTACCAAGGGTAATTTAGCTATGGAATTAGCGTAAAAATCTTCGTCATCTTTCAAAAACAATTCGTAACCACCATAGGTTTTTAAATCTAGTGCTGAGTCACCAAGTCGTTTTCGCAATAACTGTAAGCCTATCCATCTTTTTTGAATGAGATCTACCACTTCTTTTTCGGTAT
>NZ_JBJXDQ010000074.1:0-14547 GCF_046155325.1 Flavobacterium sp. | reverse complement strand
CCAGCTTCCGCCCGACAAAGAACAAATTTATCCCCAAAATCCATGTAATTTAGATAAATAAAATCCCCCGGTTTGACGGGAATAGTATTGAATTTTAATTTATTTTTCTTTTTGTTTGCTGTCATTTCCTGAATAACTTCATTCCATTTCATATTATTTATTTATTTAAATGGTATGGCCGACAGGAATCGAACCTGCATTTGCAACTCCAATTACGGTTAGGAAGGTAGAAGCTTCCCTCGGTTACAGCCACGTTATTTATTAAATTATTTAATTAAAAACAATCTTCTTGAATTTTATCTTATAATTAGTTTTAATATCAGAAAGCATTTCTTTCTTCCTCTTTGCCAAAGTTTGTTTATTTACCAATCTAACACCCATATCCTTCCAAACATTTTTAAATTCTTTGTTTAGAAATTTACGTTCAGCAAAATTTGCTTTCTTATCTGCCGGATTTTTAACTTCGCGGATTTTAACAAATACAGTTTCATCATTTTGATTAAAAAAACCAATGCGGTAGTTTTTGAGTTTTTGAGTAGTCATATAGGATATTGTAGCAGAAAAACTCTTAGTGTCAAGAAGTTTTCTAACTTTTATTTTAAAATTGTTTAATCCAACAATCCCAACTCCTTAAAAATTTTCTCCAATTTCGGTTTAACTCCATAAATATTACTTAATTCTTTGTCATGGTTTATTAAAATTTTTCTATACTCCAAAGATTGTTCTGGGGAATTAATTGGATATAAATTAATTACTCCGACTGACAATTCTTGTAAACTATTTATTTCGGTGATAGAAACTTGGGTTTCACCCAATGCAGTTTTTCCCCCTAAAAACTCAGACATATTTTTTATATAAAATACTGACTTTCATCTACAGGATAAAACATAAAGGCATCAGGAAAATCACGAATTTCTTCAGCCGCTTCAATCAAATTATTTAGAAAAATTTCCTCATATTGATCCAAATTTATTGATTTACAAATTACTTCTCCAGTCAAAGGATTAAATTCAAAGGTTTGGAGTTGGTTTCCAATGCCGACGGAATTAGAATTGGGATATTTATCCACATTTTTAAATTATTGATCGTGCGGATTTTTACCATAATGAAATCCCTTTTTATCTTCATACCCCTCTGGGGCGAGAAAATCTACGATTTTATTTACAATTTTATTAAAAAAGTTTTTGATTTTTTGCATAAATTTATTCATATTTTAACTATTAAAAATACTAATAATAGTTTTCGGCATCCCAATTTTCCAACAATGTAATTTCAATAAGTGAACCTTCTGAATCAATTAGAAAAATACTTGATCCGACAAGTTCGGCTTCTAAATTATCGTCAACAAAGAACCGATACTTAAAAAGCCCATCGTCATCAGTAAATTCAAATTCTAAAAAGAAAGGATAATCTGTGTCAAACTCTCTATAATTAGAGTAAATTGTTGGAAAAGTAATTCCTTTATCTGTAATAATCCCGGCAGATTCTTCAAGAAGTCTAATTGTTTTTTCTAGGGTAATTTTCATAGTTTTTTGTTGTTAATACTTTAATTCAGTTAGTTTGTGGTTTATGATTTAAAATAATTTTGGCCCACTGACTTAAATCTTTTTGTTTTTCCCGCGCGGATTGAATTTTTAGTAATTGTCCAAGTTTTTTAAATTCTTGAAAGTTTTTATCAAGTTTTTTATTTCGTGGGATTAAAAGATTTAAATCCATTTTTTTTTAAAAATTATTATTTCTCTACAAATTCTTTATTTAGAATTTTAAATCCCTTTTTTTCTTTAATTTCTAAAATATCGGCGCATCCTTTTATCAAAAGACATAACAAAGTTGTTGTAACCCAAACAATAAATATACATTTATATGCTATGCTTTGGGAATTTCCTTTCATTGTTTTATTACAGGTCTAAGAATTAATTCTTGTGTCAGAACTTTGTTTAAATTACATTGAATTTGTGCAACATGTAAGCTAATTCTTTGAATCTCACACTTTGAATTTTTGCGCCCGCAAGTCGGGCATCGCCGGGGATTAATTTTACTTTGTTGATCTAATTCGGGAAGTTTCATGTTTTACTATTCTCGTTTAAAAAAACTTAATAAATTATTAGACTCAGATACCACTTAATTTTCTAATTATTTAACACCTTTAAATACGTTGGTTGGCCTGCCGCGCCCACTAGGTTGCGGAATTTGTTTAACAATTTTATATTCTACCCCCAAACTCTTTTGTTTGTTCATAAAATTAACAATCGTATGATTTTCAACTTTATTCAACTCCGCCGCCTGTTTAATAGTCCAATCTTTTTTCGGTAGAATAATATTGTAATCCTTAGCCTTACGTCCGCGAGTTTTAATTATTTTATTTCCATTACTATCCAATTCTGGCGCGGCTGGCGCAGCGGCATGAAGTTTCTTGCGTCCGCGTTTTCTTTGAATAGTTTCGCCCAATTCATCTATTTCTATTGAACCTTCAACATCTATAATTCCACTATTTGATGTAACTAAATTGACTTTTCCAGTAACAATTACTTCCACACTATTAGCACAATATTCCCGACAATTATTATTCCAGATTTCTTTGTGTTGGTCATAATTGTCAATTTTAATTAAACTTGCCGCCGGGGTTGAAAACAGAAAAACACCATTTCTTTTGATATTTTTAAGAGACAAGATTTCAAAAGTTTCCCCCGGACTCAAAAATTCTAATCTTTGTTTAAATTGTCGGTCTGTAGAATAAACTTTATTTTCTTGTTTTACTACTGGTTTAACGATAGGCGACCGAAGAATAAAAGTTTTTTCTTTAACAATTTCTTTATTTGTAACTTCGCCAGAATCAATTCCTTGCGGTTTAACAAAACTAAATTTTTTCTTGGAATTAGACTTTGAAGCCACCCGAATTACCTTTTTAGTTTTATTATTGACTTTATTATTAACCTTAAACTCAGGCTTAACTTTAGTAATTTTTACTTTTTTGACAACTTTGGATTTCTTGGTTTTCATAGATTTATTGTTGGTCGGTTACAATATACCACAAGAGAAGTGATTGTCAAACGAAATTTTTGACTTTTGTTATTTTTTAACGAAAATTAGCCAACTACTAAATTAGAAATAATTTCGTTTTCCGCTTCTAACCAAAATTTTTCGTCCATCCCGGCGGGACATCCGGCGGATTCCCATTTTAATTTAGCCAATTTATTAGTTTCTTCTTTTAAATCTGGGAAATATAATTTTGACGGCAAATAAATTCTTTCCCCCATAATAACAGTTCTCGAAAAAAATATTACAGTTTTTTGTTGTTCTAAGGTAAAATGCAAATCAAAAATATTAATTAAACAAATTAAACTTTTGATAGAGTTGATTTTATTAAATCCCCATGATCTAGGGTTATAGTAAATATTTTGTTTTTTATTGAGAAATTTTACGGGGCCATGTAATTCTACATGCCAATAATTACTTTGACTTTCAGTAAATGTAATATGACAATTATTTTGTTTTAACCAGTCGAAGAAATTCATAATTTTATATTATATTGAATATTTAGAAATTTAAAAAATATTTGAATCGAAAATAAATAATTCTTCAATATTTAAACATTGATATTTTATTCCATTTTTTTCTTCTTTAACATTGTTGTGAAAATGTCCGGAAAAACACCATTCACATTTAATATCCTCAACTATTTGCCCAATAACATTTCTTTGATCCAAAGCATCTTCAAATAAATCTGGATCGTCCCGTAAAAAATCCTGATACGGCGAACTCCATAAAGATTCCGTGGAATTATTAAAATAATTTGGACAGTCGTGGGCAAACAAATAGTCGTAATGTTCATTTTGTTTTACATAAATAGTAATTTCGTCGGACCAATAATCCAATCCTTCCCGGCGGGAAGAACGATCAATACTAATCCCGCCGCCAACCAATAATGCAGTTTTTTTATTAGGGAAAATCGCCGGAGTATAATCTTTTATTAAAAATAAATTAGAAAATTCATAACCCCTGCGCCAGAAATCTTTATTATCGTGATTACCAGAAATCACATATAATAAAATATTTCTTTGTATGCATAGAATATTTATTTTTTTTAAACGAGCATCGTCATTTTCTCGGCTGGAGAATCCCAAGCCAAAATCTCCAAGCATCAAAATTGTTTGATTATCTATGTTCAGCGTTGAGTTTAGAATGTAAATAGCACGATCTAAGCCATGAAGATCGCCCCAAAGTAAAATTTCGTTAGTTTTAAAACTAATACTCATTTTTTTATATTTGCTTTGTTGTTTAAATGAAAATACCGCCCGGATTTAATCCTCGGGCGGTATTGGGGATTTTTAGTTGTTTAATTTAATTAACCACGTTTTCGTCTGCCAAAAACCATACAAAGCAGAAGAATAAAAAATATTAATGATAAAATCATAGATTTTAATTTTAATGGTAAATAACTTAACATTTTTGTTTGAAAGAATTAGCTAATATCGTCCCCCGGATTATCCCAAATATCTGCAATACTAATTTCATTACCGAATTCTTTAATTTCTGACATACTCTCTTCGTCAGCTAAACTCTCACGAAAACCTCGTAAATTTTTAATATTTTTCTTGTATCGAGCTGGGAAATTGATCTCCCGATCCTCGCGCGAATTATTGTTATCTTTCATATTATTTTATTTGATATTTAATTTTTCAATACCAATATTTACACTAAATTAAAAAAAAATATGTTGTTTTTATTAGCTTCCGCTGATTTTTATACAAGAAATTTTAAATTCTACCTTTTTACCATTATTTTTTAAATTACTTCACAAATTACTAAAATTATCCCTACGATCATTGTCGCTGTCCAAGCCAATAAAATACATACTGATAATTTGATTGGGTTCATATTATTTTAATCAATTACCACGACAAACAATACATTTCCAATAATCCGGGCGGATAACCATTTCGGCGGGGAAAAGTATAAGTTTTCACAAAACCTAAATCAATTAGTTTATTTTTTAATTCTTGTTCGTCTGGAGTACAAATTGTGAAACACGCCCGTTCGCCAGAACAACGAGTTTTCGGTTCCCAGCGAAGCAAACTTTCTTGTTTTGCTCTTTCAACTTGGTAAATAATTTCGTAGATAGGTGCGTCGGAATTAATTTGCAATTGAAAAAGTGAACAACACGAAAGATTGTATTTACTTGTATTTTCCGTCATTACTGGAATTGATAATCCCCGCTTGTCCTGCCAAATATTTTTGATTGCGTCTTTGTCTGCCCAAACTTTTACTTTTTCAATCAATTCTTTTAGGTTAAAATTACTCATATTTTTATTTTATTGTTTTAATGATTGTTTTATTTGTTAGTTGATCGGCCAAATATATTCCAATTTAGCTTTTTCTTTCCACTTAAATTTTTTGTAGTAATTTTTATCTTTAAATAACAAAGCCGCCCGATGGGCTGAGAAGAATTTTTCATTTTTAAACCATTTTGGATATTCTTTGTCAAAATAATTGATTCGTCTTAGCCAAGACTGAAATTTCGGCAACATACTATCCTTATATCCACGATTTATCCAATTTTTGGAAATTTCAATACCATATTTACATAATTGATATTCGTAACCTTTCCACATTAAAACCGCCGGATGATTCATCCATGCTAGTTTTGTATTAGGATGTATTTTTAAAGTTAAAAGAATATTTAAAATTTGCCAACATTCGACCCTTTGTTTTCCTAAACGACGATAATCTAAAATTTTAGACGTTTCAGAATAATCCGGTGAAATTAAAAAAGTTTGCATATCAATATCATACTCTATAAAACCCACTTGTCAAGTCTTTTTTTTATTTCAAAATTTTAATCGTAGTTTTAACTTTATTATTATTGGCGATGACCCTTTGCCCAATACTCAAGCACACTCAATTCTTTTGCTTTTGACTCGCACATAAACCATCCGTTAGTTGACCAATCTTCTAGTTTGTTATAAATATAATTGGCGTGTGCCACTGATTTTGATTCGGAATCCTCATGTATTTTCATTGATGAACTCCAGTGAATAACCATCGGCGCATCTTTCCAAGTAGAAGCTGCAAGTCGAGCAGCCTCGCTTGCTGATAAATCACCTTTACAGAATGTATGGTGAAAAACATCAAAAGTAATTGGAACACCGCAGGATGAATGAACCAAATCATATAAATCTTTAACAGAATACATATTTGCTTTATCATCATTCTCAACTACAACTCTTTTACGAGTATTATTATCAAGTTTATTAAAGTTTTCACACCAGCGTTTAGCCGCAGACACCTTATCGCCATAAGAACCACCGACATGAATATTTAACGGATTCCAATGGGAAGGTTCAAGACCCATAGCATCGAAAATCTGACTATGTTGATTAAGGTCTTTAATTGATTTTTCTACCGTTTTAGAATTAGGTGAAGCTAGAATAGTAAAATGACTTGGATGAAATTCTAATCTTTGTCCTGCGCCGACATCTTTTGTAACCGCTTTTCCAATTCTTTGCAATACTATTTTAATTTCTGACCAGTCAGGTAAATCAGTAAATTCATATTCAGACATCCAAGGAAAAAGATTAGACGATATACGATAAAACTTAAAACCATTCTTTTCATTCCAATAAACTACTTTTTCCAAATCAATAACATTTGCTAAGGCAAGTTTACTAACATATTTAATTCCTTTACTTTTAAAGGTTCTTTGAATACATCCACGATTAGTAGTAACACCAAATCCGGCAAGTGTCATATTGATACAGGCGTAACCTGTGCGGTTTTTATAAGGGAGTATTTTAGTTTGCATATTTGGTTGTAACATATTAGTAATCATAAAAAGAATCCTCTCGGTCAGGGTGCGAACATAATTAAATATTTAATTAACAACTTCTAAAAATCTATCAATTATTCCCAAGGTTTGATTGCCGGACTCGTAAGTAATCAAAGTCAACATACTATCGCTGCAACTTTTGTAAGTCAAAGTTTCTTTAACTGTTTCAATTTCTTGGAAATTTAACTTTCTAAAAGCATGATTATCTTTACCATTAGTAAAAATTTTGTCTCCAATTTTAATATTTTGATATTGAGTTAGTTGGGTTTTCATTAAATTTAGCCGCGCAACATTGACATTCTTTAATATTAAAATAACCTAAATTATCATATCCACAATTATTACAAACTTTCATCGGCGGACCTTCACAGGAATTGAAAAATTTTATAAGCAATTTTAGTAGTTTTTTCATAATTTAGATAGTTTGTTAAAAATGGTAGAAGTGAAGGGAATCGAACCCTCATATTCTTTCTTATAAGGAAAGTCCTATTAACCAGTATCAGGCACACTTCAATTTGCTAAGTCAATATACCGTAAAATTTCTAACTGTCAAGTCCAATTTTTAACTTTTTAACTCCGCCCGGACTTCCTGTTCCAATTCTTTTAATAATTGTTTGTTTTTATCCAAAGAAAGACTCCACTCATCCCTTTTATACCCCATCGAGCCAAACAAAAATTTATCAATCACCGTCCACAAATTCTTTTTTTCAATTTTATTATAAATTTCTTTCTCGCGGGATTCGAGCTGGGGATCAATAATTGGCAAATATTCTATAAAATTAGGAACGATTTCAATTTCAAAAAGATAAGGTCTTTTGATAGAATAACATTTGTTATATTTATATTCCACCCCGGTTCGATAACCGTATTCTTCATTAATATAATTAAAATATTTATCCCACCAGAATTCCGGCCAATCCAACAAATCTTTTTGTTTTAGAGAAATGGTTTTTAGTTTTAATTCATTTCTTCCAGAAAAATCTGTGGTGCGAGAAACTTGACTGTTTTGTACAAAAGGAAGAATTTTTAAATATCTATTTCCATCGGAACTTCTTAAAATGTCCGCACGCAAAAGCCATTGACGCGCCCATCCGCGTTGAATCGGCGGATTCAATTTAAAAACTCCTAATTTTCTTTGTTTTTCGCGGATTTCATCTAACTCCCAATATAATTGGCGGGCTAAAATTTGTTTTTCCGTATATTTAGTTTGCATGACACAAGATTTTTAATGTATATTCATTCCCGATCCGTCCCGTCCACCGTCCGGGCGACACATTAAATCATAGCTTCGTTCTTCTTCTTTTAGTAATTCTTTAATTCCGTTATTGAATTTATTTTTTCTAATTTGTTCTTTGCTTTTGTCGGGGATCACCTGATTTTGTGGAATCGGTGGTTTTCGACCCTGAGACTTTTTAATAAAGTTTATTTTAGCCTTATTTTTCTTGATTTCGGCTTTTTTATCTTTAATATTTTTCATTTTTCCAAAACTACTTTTTAGATTTTTTACTTAAAGATTTTTTATCTAAAGTGGCAATTTTATTCAAATCTAATCTTTCCGCAGCTTCAAAATCAAATAATTTATCTTTGTTATCTTTGTTATCAATACAATTACATTCCTTAATTCCTGAAACCCCAATCGGAGTAAAACTATTGATATTGATTTTTTTATTTTTGATTAAATTATTTACTATTTGATTTGAATCAAGCATTGTCCATTGCCCGGTTAATCCATCATAAACGGCCAAATTACGTTCAATTAAATCTTTTTGATAGTTTGTAGTAGTTTGTTTAATTCCGGTGGATTCTCCGAATTTAAATCCCTTCATTGTTCCGTCGATATAAACAAAAATTATTATCGGAATTAAAGACAATATCAGAATTAATGGTAAAATATTACTAAAAAGACCGTGAAGTTTATTTTTCAAATTAAGTTTAAGATTTGTTAAATTCATTTTTTTTATTTGTTAAGGTGCGATAACTAAAGACGAAAAACCTTCATTATTTACTTCCGCCGGACAATTCAAATCAATCGGACGGAATTTATTAAAAGTAATATAAACTTTCATATTTTCCTCGTCAACTGTTTGAATTTGAGTATTTTCGTTAGCCAAGATAATTTCTTCATCAAGCATAATAGAAAAAGAATAATGTCCGTCTCGCCAGAAAACTAAACATTTATTGTTGTGAATATTAAAATCTGTATAATATCGAATTTTGGAGTCAAAATCTATAATTTCGACAATATCTGATTTTTTAAGTAAATCTTCTAGGTTTAAATCTTGGAGTTTCATGTTATTTTAAATTGTAATTCTCGGTGTTTCTTCGGTATTAATATGACATTCTGGAATGGTTTCTTCGTTATCATGTTCAAATCCACTACATTCTAATGGCTCGATTGTATAATTTATCATAAAAGCTCGCGGGCGCATGTGTTGATTTTGCCATAGACTAATTCCTATTACTTTCCCTTTATTAATTTCGCCCGGATTCCATTTTTCAAAAACACAATCTACAATTTGACCGTAATCTAATTTGGTTTTAGTTTGTATTTTCATAATTTTATTTTAATTGATTAACCCACCATTTCTTTTACTTGTTCCAAAAACATTTGACTAGCTTCGTTGGTTTTCCATATTACCTCCGGGTGCCACTGACAGAAGTTAGCTTTATGTTTTTCACATTTAATCCACTCAATAATTTTTGGATTTTTATCTCCACCTAATTCCGCCGTAGCGACAATCTCTATATTATTGGAAATATTTTGGTGTTTTGGTAAAAAAATACCCATGTGATGCGCGCTGTTTATCCAATAATCTTCTCCATTTTCCAGAAGTTTAATTGTATGAACAAATTCTTTTTCGTCATCATTCAATTTAATTCCAGAAGACGACGCGCTATGAACAATGGTGGAATTTGCAAAATTAATATCAGTTAAAGTTAATTTTAGAAAACTGGCGCAATAAAGCTGGAAATTCCTACAAACGCCCGCTATTGGTTTCCCGGCTTCGATAAATTTCTTGATTAGATAAATTTCGCGCAAATCCCTCATGCGGTCGAAATTTTCCATGTTTTCACCTTTTAATAGTGAAGAACCATAAGTCGCCGGGAAAACATCCCGTCCGCCGCCGCCGAAATAAATATCTGATTTTTCTACCAATTCGTCCAAATTTTCTTTATTGTTGTTAAGGCAATAAATATAATTCCACCCAAAATAATTTTCAATCATTTCGTGAACATTTTCTTGAAAAATGGAAGGTCCGGTAGTTAGTGCGATTTTACGAGGCATATTGTTATTATTTAATTTTTAGTTTTGACCGAGTTGTTGTTGTGAATGTATTAGTATAGCTGAAATTTTGGAAGTGTCAAATGTTATTCTGAAAAAGATTTTAACCCCGGATCAACTAAAATACTTCTAGTTATTTTACTTTTTTCATCCAAAAAAATACTAATATTCGCCTTCGTCTGAACCATAGGGCGCAATACTTATTTGTGAATTTTCAGCATTAACAGCTAAAAGTTCAAAATTTTCAAATATTTGTCCAATTTTATATTCTTTAGTCATAATTTTTATTTTAATAATTCTGGATTTTCAAAAATATTTCCAATTACTTCCAGCCAAATTTCCCCTTCTTTGTTTTGGTTCCACAAACTATTAAATAATGATTCGCAAGACTCTTTCATTTCCCATTGTCCCTCTGAAAAATGAACAGTATCAATTATTTTATTTTGATGATGATATGTATAGAATTTTACAATATCTCCCTCGTAAATTTCTTTCCTATTTTTATCTTTAATTCCGGTGAACTGCATAGCAATTCCACCTAAAAATCTATCACTTTCTATACAACCATCTTTATGTAAAGTTATATATTTAGGATATACCATTTCTCCTTTTCCTATCGCGTCCACCCAAATTCTAAATTTAATCTCTCTGTTCATATTATTTTTATTTATTTAAAATTAATAAATTATTTGTCTAACAAATTCCCCGGATTCAGTTGTGTGATATAAATATTTAAGTCCAATATATTTAATCAAATTTTGACAGGCCGGACAAGCCTTGGAATTTCTAATATTTCCCCTTTGATCAATTCGACAATTAACCATAACTACTTTCCGCCAATTTAATTTGTCAAATTTATTTTTGACTCTAAGAAAAAGAGCCATTTCACTACAAGTGTTTTTCGCCCCAATATCAAAAGATTTTAAATTAAATTTATTTCTTGGGTTTGTTTTTTGCTTATTTTCAGCTACCGCCAATAATCTACTTTTGTTAAATAACGCAGATACATGAAAACAACGACATTGATTTTTCCCAAATTCTGCCGGATACATTGCGCGGGCCAATTCTATTGTTTTGTTAAAAATTTTATCCATACTACCGACAAGATAGCAGACAAAACTTTAATGTCAAGTAAAAGTTTGCCTTTTTACTTTTTAACAGATAAAATCTTTACAGCTTCATCAATTTTTGAATTTTTCAGTAACTTAATTACTTCGATTTGTTTTTTGTGATCTAATAAAACTTCTGGATTTTTACTATCAAAAGACCCGTTAAGAAAGAAACTTTTCTTTTCGCCAGTATTTTCTTTTAAATTCTCTAAATTTATCAATCCGGGGAAATTACTTGATCCACCATAATAATCATCCATGAATTTATTTGTTAAGGCGTGATTGGAATTTATACTTTCGTTTCCCGATATAGAATAATGACATAATTGAAACAAAGTAAATAATTTTTCTTTATCTCCGGCGGCCCAATCTTTATTTGAATAAAACCATTTAATCATTTTGGGAAATCCATCTTCCTCCAAATATCTCAGCGCGGCTAAAGTAACCATTAGTTTCATTATACTTTGATAATAAAAAACTTTAAATGTTACTTTTTTGTAATCCTCGGAAATAGCTTCTATATTATTGGTTAGACCGAAACTGTTCAAAACTTCTGAATACCAAATAATTATATCTTTTAGAGATAAAATCGAATTTTTTCTAAATAAACCTTGTGTATTCAGACGTATTTTACAATTATAATTTACATGGCCCGCACCGCTGGGGTTTAATGAATCAAAAGGTGCGAAATTATTGTAAAGTTGTTCTTTAAATTTTAAGACTTTTTCTACTTTTATTTTAGAACAAGAATATTTAACATCTCTCGTGGAATATATTGATTTGTCAAACAAAATAGAAAAACAAGCCACATATTCTAGCTTATATTGGGAAATTAAATTTTTACTTGAATCCAAGAAATTATGAATACTGTAGTTGATATATTTGACCATATTCTTTTTTTATATATTAAAAAATCTTACTATTAAAATTGCATAAAAATTTTCGTAAAGAAATGTTTAGATTTTCTTTCTTTTATTTTTAAATAACGAGTTTGAACATTTAAATTCATTTTAACTCCATTCGGAAACTTCATACCAACTAAGGCGAATTCGGTTTTTGTTTTTTTTGTCCACCCGGATTCACCGAGAAAAACAATTTCAATTTTGTAAAATAATTCACTTGAATAGATTGTTTTACAAAAAAAATTACCGTATTCCTTACCGTGTTGTCTGTCCAAGAATTTTACAATCTTTTCGTATTCTGTATTATAATTTTCTCCAAATTCTACGAATAGTAAAACATCATTTTTTTGTAAATCACAATTTTTTAACATACTTTTTTATTTGATTTAAATTTAGATCGAATTATGATATATAAAATTTATAAATTTCATATTCTATATTAAGTTTTTACATTTTTTAAAAAACTATCGTTTAAATAACATTAAAATTACCACAATTATAATTGTAAAAGTTCCTAGTTCCATTATTTTTTGGCATAAAAAGGTTATGGGGGGAGGGTTAATTTTTTTTATTTTATTTTTTTAATAAAATATTTAATTTTTAGGGGCGCGATGTTTACATTCCTCTGGGTAAATTACACCATCGCGGGCAGATTTGCAGCCTTTCCACGGAGTTTTACGTTTTGAGGGACACGGTGGCTTTTCTGTTTCGATAATTGTAAAGTGATTATGACCTTTATTTTGATTATCTACTGCTACGCCGGGATTAACTCTTAAACTGAGTCCAAGTTTTTTTAGTTCTTTTGTTTGTTTGTTCATATTTTTATTATTTTATTTGTTGATTTTTTATTAGATTGAAAGAAATTGGCTCCAAAGGTAGGACTTGAACCTACACATGACGAAATTAACAGTTTCGCGCTTTACCATTTAGCTACTTTGGATTTTGTTAAATTTAAATATCTCCGTTTTCTTCCATTTGGGAAAATAAGCGAGTTAAACAAATATATAGCCCGCGCTTTTTAGAATATGGTTCAGCGTTCGAGCAAATAGTATTAACTTGATAATGTTTACCATTGGCTAAATCTACGGTTAGTTGTGTTTCTCCGCCTTTACTTAAAATAACTTGCGGGGCCAAAACTGTAACCGGGGGAAGATTAAATTCGCCCTTTTTTACATATTGATATTGGGGCTTAGATAAATCTTTGATGAATTGACGATTAACTGATACCCTGCGAAGGTGTGTAACTTTTACTTTATTACCATTTCTCCGCAGGTTTTGGATTGTTAGTTTGTTTTTATTTTTCATATTGTTTTATTTATTGTTTACTTTTTTTGTTTACTTTTCAAATTTTTTCTTTAACCTTAAATATTCTTCGTATTCCTCTTCTTCATTGTCTTGTTTTATACGGGCCGGAAGATTTATATTAATAAAATTAATTAACCCATCTTTGTCATAATCCACCATTTCAGCGGCAGCATTTACTAATTGGAATCTATATTTTTCTAGTATTTTGTCCGCGCTTTTTCTAATTTGTTTGCGCCTGTCGGTTGTCAATAAATATTGGTTAAATTGAAATCGTCCGTTATCGCGGGACAAACTTTGTTTTTTTTCTAATTCTTCTAAAACTTCTTCTTGGATTGCCAAGATAGATAATTCGTCGGATTTAGATAATTTTGTTAAATCTTGTTTTTTCATAAACTGATTTTCTGGACGCCAATACTGTATCTCAAAAATGCGACTTGTCAAGTCATTTTTGAGAAAGTTTTTACTGACTCAAATTAAGGTTTTACTGTTTTACAAGTAATTTATTTAATTCTTCTTGAGTTCTGTTGGCAAAAAATTGAACGAATCCGCCATGTCTCCCGTATTCGCCATCAGGATCATCATATTTCCCAAAATTATATTTAGCATTTCTATGTATTAGATTTTTAAATTTTGGTTTTGTATTTCCTTCTAAAAAATGATTGATCGCCGGGATACATTTTTCTGTCAAATGGTATTTTTTTAATGATTCTAAAAAATTATTGTTATAATGTAATGAACTCGCTCGGACAAATAATGTAAATAGTCCGCGAGACGTTGAAGTTTCCAGCCAAAACGGGGATGGCTCGATAACTACAAAATTATCTATTTTTTCAATTTCGTCATATTCATTTTTATATTGAGTTTTATAAAAAACTGTTTTAGTCAAAAGATTAAGTTTTGCCTCTCTTTCCTGAAAGAACAAATTGAGTTTTTTAACTTTTAAATGATAAGACCCAAATCCTATTTTTTTAGTTTTTTTTGTAAAAAATATGGCAAATTCCTCGCGGCACTCATGTCGAGCAGTAATTCTATTTTTTTTGGAAATTAGAAAATAACAACCTTCTTTATTTAGATAATTTAAATTGTCGTTACAATCGTTTTCGTGGATTGAAATTGTTTGGT
>NZ_JBJXDQ010000073.1:0-6291 GCF_046155325.1 Flavobacterium sp. | reverse complement strand
AAATTGCACAATTGGCGCTGACGGATTTGGTTTCCGACCTTGTCAAGAACGAGGCTTGGCAAAAATTCCACAAATTGGTAATGTAATCATAGGAAATCATGTTGAGATTGGAGCCAATTCTTCTGTTGATAGAGGAAAATTCAGTTCAACTGTTTTAGGCGATGGCTGTAAAATTGATAATTTGGTTCAAATTGGTCACAATAGTAAATTAGGAAGATTCTGCATCATGGCTGGTAATAGCGGTCTTGCAGGTTCGGTTACTTTAGGAAATGGTGTTATTATTGGCGGAAGTGCTTCGATAAAAGACCACTTAACTTTGGGCGATGGTGTTACGATTGGTGCAGGTTCAGGAGTAGCCGCTGATGTACCTGCTGGAAAAACGATGTTAGGCTATCCTGCTGTTGAAGCTAGAACAGCATTGAAACAATGGGCTATCTTAAAAAGAATGGCAACAGAATAAAAACTTAAAATATATAAACGAAAAAAGCCTTGAATTACTTCAAGGCTTTTTAATTAAGGGTGGATGACCGGGTTCGAACCGGCGACTTCCGGCACCACAAACCAGCGCTCTAACCAGCTGAGCTACAACCACCATTTTTAACGAGTGCAAATATAGATTGAAATTTTTATTTTACAAAGAAAATTATTAAAAAAATTATATCAAATCCCCTAAACTATTGACCGCCAAATATCTTTCGACTGTAAATCCTTCAGCATAATCTACTCCTATTATTCTGCCTAAGTCTTGTGCACGGTAACTAAGACTTTCCAAAAAGTTTTGGGTAGCAATAGGCGTTTCTGGCTCGTTTGAATTTGGATCATAAAACTGAGAACGATATGCTAAAATCGCTTCAACTCTTTTTTCATTAAAACCCGTAATATCAACCACAAAATCTGGAATACTATTTTTCCATTGCATATAATGATACACTAATTTAGGTCGCCAAGCTTTTTGATTTTCTCCATTATATACAGTTTCAATTTTTACCAAACCCGATAGAAAACAAGCATTAGAAACTAGTTTACTCGCTTTGCCATGATCGATATGCCGGTCATCAACAGCATTACAAATTACTATTTCGGGTTGGTATTTCCGAATCATTTTGATTATCTCTAATTGATGCACTTCGTCATTGACAAAAAAACCATCCCGCATATTCAGGTTTTCACGAACAGAAACACCGAGAATTTCAGCAGCAGCTTTGGCCTCATCATCGCGAATTTCCTTTGAACCACGAGTGCCTAATTCCCCTCGGGTCAAATCGATAACACCTACTTTTTTACCCATAGACACTTCCTTGGCGATGGTTCCCCCACAACCCAATTCTACATCATCTGGATGTGCTCCGAATGCTAGTATATTTAGTTTCATTTTAGTTTAAAGTTTAAAGTTAAGTCCTTTTTAAATTTATAAATCTAAAACTTTTTTCATTGTCATTGATTTATTAACGCTTTCCTCCCACTCATTTTCAGGAATACTATCTTTGGTAATACCACAACCCATAAAAAAATGTGCTTTTGTCATGGCGAATTCCGAAAGCTTTCGGGACGAACCAATCTCAATTTCCATACAACGCAAATTTACGAACAAATCTGAATTTTGAGTTTCTTTGGTATCTACATAATTTAATTCTCCTAAAAAACCTGTGTAAAAAGTTCTATCGTAGTTTTCGTTATCTAAAATAAACTTTTTAGATTGATCTTTTGGAAAACCGCATACTGCTGGAGTTGGGTGTAATAATCGAATAAGTTTTTGCAAACCATAATCGGGATTTAACAGCCCGGAAATATCCGTTTTGATATGCCAAAGCGAACCAGCCTTAATGCTATAAGGTTTAGAAATCTTCAATTCCGTTACAGTATCCTTGAGCTTATTTACAATATAATCGGTTACAAATTGCTGTTCTTCTTCTTCTTTTTGCTTCCAAATCACAATAGAACCTCCCGAATCTTTTTGTGTTCCTGCTAGTGAAATAGTTTGAAAAACCTCCTGATTTACTTTTAATAATTGTTCTGGACTAGCTCCAAGCCAAACGCCAACTTTTGGATGATAAAAACAATAGGTAAATGCTGTGGGATAAAGTTGAACTAGTTTTTCAAAAGTTAACATTAAATCAAAATTAGAAAAATTGACTGACTCTCTTCTTGATAAAACTACTTTTTTGAAATCCTCATTTTCTATTGCCTGAATTCCTTTATGAACAAGGTTTTCAAAATAAATACGTTCTTTTTCATTGGAATAAAAATCGTTTCCATTGAACGAAATTGACTGATTCTCAATATAAATAGCACTACTAATTTCTGATTCATTTTCAGGAATTATATAGGTTTTATTTCCATCAAAAGAGGCAAAAACAAATCCTTTTTCGGTAAAATCATTTACTGAAAATAAGCTGTTGTTTTTTTGAAAAACCCCTTTAACAATAGGTTTATTTGGTTTTTTATAGAGAACAAAAGGAAGCTTGAGTTCCCATTGTAGCTTTGCTTTTTCTAAAATTAACTTCATTTATTTTAGTTGGTTTTTTCTTTTAGGCAAAACCATATTTGTCAATTTACAAAGCGAAATCAAATTATTTCTTTCATCTTCAATTCGAATTTCCCAAAGATGAATACTGCTTCCTTTGTGCACAATTCTTGCTGTAGCGGTCACAATTCCGTCTCGTTTTGCTTTGAGGTGATTCGCCGAAATTTCAATTCCTCTCACTTCACTAACCTCATGATTGATGTACAACATCGATGCGGCACTTCCCACACTTTCAGCCAAGGCAACCGAAGCACCACCATGAAGTAATCCCGCCGGCTGATGAACCATAGCATTAACAGGCATTGTAGCTACTAAATAATCGGGGCCTGCATCAACATACTCAATGTTTAGTGTTTGCATCAAGGTATTTTTTGAAATATCATTGCAAAGTTGAAGGATTTTTTCTTTATCGAAAGTCATACTGTTTATTTAAAGATGTAAATTTATGCAAAAGAAAACACTCCTAATAACAATACAATTCTAATTATACGTTATTATTAAAAAATCATTTAAAAATACTATTGTATTTTTCCTATTTTTACAAAAAAAATAAGCCTAATGCGTACATTTATTTTTGTGTTTTTAATTGGAATTCTAATTGCTGCTAGTTCTTGCCGTACAGACTTTGATACTGTAGCAAGTACAGGAGATTTAGAATTTTCAAAAGACACTGTTTATTTAGATACTGTTTTTTCAAAATTAAGTTCCAGTACTTACACTTTAAAAGTGTATAACCGAAGTAAAAATGATATCACTATTCCTAGTATAAAATTAGGTAAAGCTTTGAATTCAAAATATAGAATGACTGTTGATGGAATGCAAGGTAATAAAGGACAATTATTTAGTAATATAACTCTTTTAGCAAAAGACAGTTTGTACATATTTGTAGAAACAACAGCTGATGTTGCTGATGCTTCACCAACCGACTTTCTCTATACCGACCAAATTTTATTTGATAGCGGCTCAAACCTTCAAAAAGTAGAATTAGTTACCCTTATTCAAGATGCGATTTTTTTATATCCTAAAAAATTTACTGATGGTACTACCGAAAGATTACCAGTAGGCGGCGATGAAATTTACGGATTTTATTTAGACGAGGATGATCCTATACATGGCAACGAATTGAATTTTACCAATAAAAAACCTTATGTAATCTACGGATATGCAGCCGTCCCCAATGGAAAAACGGTGTCATTTGAAGCTGGTTCCCGGGTTCATTTTCATGAAGATTCGGGATTGATAATTACCGACCAAGCGTCAATAAATGTAAATGGATTGGTATCAACAACCAAAGCTTTAGAAAATGAAGTTGTGTTTGAAGGTGATCGATTAGAACCTGAATATTCAGATGTTCCAGGCCAATGGGGTACTATTTGGCTTACTGATGGCAGCACCAACAACATAATTAATAATTTAACTATTAAAAATGCTGGAATTGGTTTGTTGATTCAAAATAATGATGGAACAACCGTGCAACTAAAAAATACACAAATTTATAATAGTTCAGTTTATGGCATTTTAGCCCAAACTGCTAAAATAGAAGGAGAAAATATGGTCATTAATAATTCAGGTGAAGCTAGTTTAGCATGTTCCTATGGTGGTAATTATAAATTCACACATTGTACTTTTAACAATAATTGGAATAGCACGACCCAAGTAGCCGTTTTTGTTAGTAATTACAGTAAAGGTTCAAGTCCCGAAATAAAAGATTTAACAAGAGCCTTGTTCAATAATTGTATCATTTACGGATCCTACTCGAATGAATTTTTTCTGGAGAAAAGAGCAGGAGCCTTATTCGAATATCAATTAAACAACTGCCTTGTTAAGTTCAATAACACTTCAAATATATACACAAACGACCCTGATTATCAATTTAATACAGACGTAACGCATTACTCAAATATAATATTAAATAAAGACCCTAAATTCTTTAATATTGCATTAAATAAGTTTAACATTGAACAAACATCTGCTGCTTTTGAAAAAGGCAATGCTAGTTATATAATTCCTTTAGATATCGTTGGAAATAGTAGAACAGCACCACCTGATATTGGGGCATATCAAAACAAGGCTTTTCCGAAATAAAAAACGAGTTGTTTATCATTGTATTTTTTGTTCCTGCAAACTTTTTACGCTAAATTTGCAGCGTTAATTATAACAAACTAAATAACAATGATTCATTTCTTTGAAAACCAAAGCAAGACAATTTTTGCCGTTCAGACGATCAATTCCGAAATTTCGGGAGAAATATCAGATCAAGACATTTCAAAACTCAACTGGCTTTTTGCTGATTCCCATAAAATAGAAAAATCCGTCCCGATAGCTATCGGGACGGATTTTTTTGTTGGTCCACGAGCCACAATGATTACGCCATGGAGTACCAATGCAGTGGAGATTACTCAGAATATGGGAATT
This sequence comes from Flavobacterium sp., assembly GCF_046155325.1. GTDB lineage: Bacteria > Bacteroidota > Bacteroidia > Flavobacteriales > Flavobacteriaceae > Flavobacterium. Next base: position 1,352 of record NZ_JBJXDQ010000073.1, on the reverse strand, counting down.
TCAGGAATCATTCGTATCGAAGAATTTCATAAAGTTTCGGAAGGTTTTACCGATTTCGATCCAATGCTTTCGCAAAAATATTCTGAATTAAACCAAGATATTTTCACGATTCACATTCAACCCGAAGCCATTTTAGACATTGATGATATTGCCGCTTACAACAAGTCCGAAGGATTGTCTTTGAGCACAGAAGAAGTGGAATATTTGGATAATTTGGCAACCAAGTTAGAACGAAAATTAACGGATTCCGAGATTTTCGCCTTTTCTCAAGCCAATTCAGAACACTGTCGTCATAAGATTTTCAACGGTACCTTTGTTATAGATGGTATCGAAAAAGAAACTTCTCTTTTCAAATTAATCAAAAAAACATCACAAGAAAATCCGAACGATATTGTTTCTGCTTACAAAGATAATGTGGCTTTTGTAAAAGGTCCGAGAGTGCAACAATTCGCCCCAAAAACGGCTGACAAAGCTGATTTTTACGAGATAAAAGAATTTAATTCGGTTATTTCCTTAAAAGCAGAAACCCACAATTTTCCAACTACGGTAGAGCCTTTTAATGGGGCTGCAACAGGTTCAGGCGGAGAAATTCGGGATCGTTTGGCGGGTGGTCAAGGTTCGTTGCCAATGGCAGGAACTGCGGTTTATATGACTTCGTATTCACGGTTACAAAAAAACAAATTAGGATTTGATGAACGAAAATGGTTGTATCAAACACCTATAGATATTTTAATAAAAGCTTCGAATGGAGCTTCGGATTTTGGAAATAAATTTGGACAACCCTTGATTACGGGTTCGGTTTTGACTTTCGAATATGAAGAACCCACCCCTAACCCCTCCAAAGGAGGGGAATTAAAAAGTAGAAAATTGGGTTACGACAAAGTAATTATGCAAGCAGGTGGAATTGGTTACGGAAAACTGGATCAAGCCATCAAACACAAACCGCAAGAAGGCGATAAAATCGTAATTCTTGGCGGTGAAAATTATAGAATCGGAATGGGTGGTGCTGCGGTTTCTTCTGCCGATACTGGAGCGATGAGTTCTGGAATCGAGTTAAATGCTGTGCAACGCTCAAATCCTGAAATGCAAAAACGCGCTGCGAACGCCATACGTGGTTTGGTGGAAAGCGACCATAATCCAATAGTTTCCATTCACGATCACGGAGCTGGCGGACATTTAAATTGTCTTTCGGAATTAGTGGAAGAAACAGGTGGATTGATTGACTTGGATAAATTGCCCGTGGGTGACCCTACCCTTTCGGCTAAAGAAATTATTGGCAACGAATCTCAGGAAAGAATGGGATTAGTTATTGGCAAAAAAGACATTGATTTACTTCAAAAAATTGCCGACCG
>NZ_JBJXDQ010000072.1:0-8963 GCF_046155325.1 Flavobacterium sp. | reverse complement strand
ATTCCCGTTAACTTCCACTCGATATTGTTTCATTGCGTATTGCTTTCCTTCACATTTTGTTCCTATACATTGTCCGGAATATAAACTATATTCTGCATTGTCACAGGAACAAAGAGCAATACTGCCTTTTAATATCATTGTAGAACAATCACTCAAACTTTGATTAGGGCAGGCGGCATCAAAAGCAGTATAACCAGTTCCAGTATTAAAAACAAAAACACCCTTAACACCATATCCTGGAATAAATACCCCATTACCAGAATATTTTAAATCAGAAAAAGAAGGTAAATTCATATTTACATCAACTGCAACCGAATAATTTGGTAAATAGGGGTTGTTATTGTTGAAGTTTGAATCGTTACAACACGATAAAATGGGGATAGTTAAAAATAGAACTATATATTTTTTCATTTTCGATATTAAGGTAAAGAATTAGCAAAACAAATTTAATTTATTTAACTTTGAAATGAATATGATTAACATATATTTAAAGACTAAATAAAAATATTACTATCTTTGTGGAAAGAAATCCCGTCCAGATGGGATTTTTTCTATTTTATATAAACGATGAAGTTATGAGTACAGTATCTTATTATACCGCTGAGGGATTAAAGAAATTAAGAGAGGAATTAGACTATTTAAAAAGTGTAATGCGTCCAAAAGCATCACAAGATATAGCCGAAGCAAGAGATAAAGGAGATTTATCCGAGAATGCCGAGTATGATGCAGCCAAAGAAGCGCAAGGAATGCTCGAAATGAGAATTGCAAAGTTAGAAGAAGTTCATTCTAATGCTAGATTGATAGATGAAACTACTTTAGACCTTTCTAAAGCATTGGTTTTATCAAATGTAAAAATCAAGAATCAGGCTAATGGAATGGAAATGAGATACACACTTGTTGCCGAAAGTGAAGCCGATTTGAAAACCGGAAAAATATCGGTGACCTCCCCAATTGGAAAAGGTTTACTCGGAAAATCGGTTGGTGAAGTTGCTGAAATAACAGTTCCAAATGGAGTGTTGAAATTTGAAGTTCTAGAAATTTCAAGAGACTAGTTACAGATTTCAGCTAGCAGATTTCAGGCTGCTTAAATTAATCTTTTAAACAACGTTAAATCTTTAAACTCCCGTCTTCCAACTTCTAATTTCCTATGAGTTCCATTTTTACCAAAATCATAAACGGTGAAATTCCTTGCTATAAAATAGCTGAGGATAATAATTTCATTGCTTTTTTGGATGTAAATCCAAATGCAAAAGGACATACTTTATGTGTTCCAAAACAAGAAATTGACAAGATTTTTGAGATTGAAGATGAGTTATATCTTGGACTTATGCAGTTTTCAAAAAAAATTGCTGTTGCTCTCGAAAAAACAGTTTCTTGCAAAAGAATTGGTATGACAGTTATTGGACTAGAGGTTCCACACGCCCATGTTCATTTAATTCCACTAAACGAAATGGATGAAATGCGTTTTCAGAATAAAGTCACTATGACTAAACAAGAGTTTGAAATATTAGCTAAAGAAATTAGTTCAAATTTATAAATCGACTAATTTAGAGGTTAATGAAAGCCATTTTCTTGTTTCTTTACTTTTCGATATCAATTTCAATATTTGGACAAACTAATGATGCCAATTTATTAATTGATAAAAAAATTGATGCCATTCCTGAAAATCTAAATAATGCTACTACTTCAATTTCTGAATATATTACAGCTAATTTTAAATCTGATAATGATAAAATCAGAGCCGTTTATTATTGGACGGTTTCTCATATTAGTTATGATTTAGAACGTTTAAATGAGGCAAAAACTACTTTAACAGAAAAAGAAAAAACAGCAAAAACACTAACTTCAAGAAAAGGAATTTGTGAAGATTATGCTCTAATTTTTAATGAATTAGCCAATCTAGTGGGGGTTAAAACTTTTCAAATACAAGGCTATTCAAGACAAAACGGAAAAATAGATATTTTGTCACATGCTTGGTGTGCGGCTAGTATTGATAAAAAATGGTATTTATTTGATCCAACCTGGGGTGCTGGTTTTGTTGATAAAAATAAATATTTCAAAAAAATAAATAATAACTTTTTTAAAGTTGCTCCTGACCAAATGATACATTCTCATATGCCATTTGATTATTTATGGCAATTTATGAGTTATCCAATAACCAATCAAGAATTTATAAGTGGAAAAACACTAGTTAATAAAGCAAAAAAAGAATTTGATTTTGCCAGAGAAATAAATAGGTTTGAAGCTTTGCCAAAAGGGGATGCTTTTTTTGAATCTGCTCAAAGAATTGAGAAAAATGGAATTAAAAATCAGCTAATTTTAGAGGCATTTAATTATGCCAAAGAGGTAAGTAAAAATGAGAGAGAAAATCAAAATAGTGATAAATTCAATAAAATTGTTGCTCAATATAATGAAGCTGTAAACGAATTTAATGATTTTATATTTTATCGAAATAACAAATTTAAACCCATTTTACCGGACGATGAGATTAAGTCAAAAATCACAAAGCCAATAGAAAAATTTAAAAAATGTCAGGAAGATCTTTTTAAATTAGGGTCTCTAAACAGCAGCAATAATGATAATGTAACTAGTTTAAAAAAATCTATTGCCGATCAATTGCTACAGTCGGACGTGCACTTAAAATTTGTAAATTCATATTTAAGTAAGGGTAAATTGATACGGAAAACAATGTTTACAAAACTCACTTATTTCGGAGTTCCTTTAAATTAATTCCATTACCTTAAAACTTATCTGCATAGTAGTTCCATTACCTATTTCTGAATGTAGTACTTCAATATCTCCTTTGTGGTATTCAACAACAATTCTTTTGGTCAGTGATAATCCCAAGCCCCATCCGCGTTTTTTGGTAGTAAATCCAGGTTCAAATACACTTTTATATTGATTTTTAGGAATTCCTTTTCCAGTATCAGAAATGTTTATTCTAACAAATCCACCTTCGTGGAGTATTTCAAGAGATAATTTTCCTCGACCTTTCATAGCATCGATGGCATTTTTAACTAGGTTTTCAATCGTCCAGCTGTGCAAGGTAGGGTTCATTAAAACCATAATAGGATTGTTGGATGCTTTGAAAGTAAATTCTACTTGTTTAGAAAATCGAGATTGTAAATAATCATATGATTTTTGGGTTTCATCTATGATGTCCTTTTTCTCTAAAATGGGCTCAGAGCCAATTTTGGAAAATCGTTCTGTAATAGTCTGTAAGCGATCAATATCCCTTTCCATTTCTAAAACTGTCGAGGTGTCAATGTTCTCTGTTTTCAAAATCTCAACCCAGCCAATCAAAGACGAAAGTGGTGTGCCAATTTGATGAGCAGTTTCCTTTGCCATTCCTGCCCAAAGTTTATTTTGGGTTGCCATTTTGGTACTTTTATAAAAATTATAAACCATCCCAGCAAACAAAACAATAATAAGCACTAAGGCCACAGGATAATACTTTAGTTTGTTTAATAAATCAGAATCACCATAATATAATTGGTGAGTTTTACCCTCAGAAATATTAATTAAAATAGGCTCATTTTGATTTTTTAATCGTTTCAAAACAGACTTTAACTGCACTTTATTTTTTAACACATCATCATCAATGTTTAAAGTATTAATGATAGAATCATTTTCAGTTTGAATAATAGGAATGTTTGCCGATTGTATAATCAATGCAGGCAAAGTTATATCGGCATTAATGTCAGCATTGTTCAATGATTTTTGTGCCTCTGCCCAATGCTCCATTTTTATACGCTCTTCTTCTTTAAATATTTGAAAAAAAGAATAAGTATTCCATAGAATCAAGGAAACTATCAAAAAAGAAACAAATACGATAATCCAACGTGTTGTGATTCGACTTTTAGAAAACTGCATAAACTATTTTTGAGGTATAAATATAAGTATTTAATAGAATTAATAAAGTTTTATTCTTTCTTTCTTAGAAATGTAAAAAACATGAATTTATTTTTCTGCTTATACTTCTAATATTGAAGAAATTGATATATTTGTAAAGCATATTTTTATATGATTTTATTTCAATTCGAACATTATAAATAGAGAACAGATGGAAGTTACAGGAAAAATTAAAATGATTGATCAAACCAAAGAGGTTGGATCTGCAGGTTTCAAAAAAAGAGATATTGTAGTTACTACAGATGAGCAATATCCACAACATATTTTGGTTCAATTTGTTCAAGATAAATGTGAATTATTGAACAACTACCAAGTAGGAGAGTCTGTGAAAATTGATATTAATTTGAGAGGGCGTGAATGGACTAATCAACAGGGAGAAACCGTTTATTTTAACACGATTCAGGGTTGGAGAATTGGGAAGGTACAAGCTGAAGCTACACAAACGCCAACTGCTCCTATGCCAGCGGCACAAGCATTTGCTCCAGCTACAAGTTTAACCGAGGAAGAACCAGATGATTTGCCGTTCTAAGACATAAAGAAGCTGAAAAATACGAAGTCAGAAGTTTGAGTTTACTTAAATTTCTGGCTTTTTCGTTTTTTTAAAATTGCTATTGATTCTTGAAATTAAAAATGTATTACCTATCTACTCATTTATTTTTCCCACCTGTTTCCGAAGCTAATCCTGATGGAATTCTTGCCATTGGAGGTAATTTATCTCCCGAAAGATTAATTTTAGCATACAAAAGCGGAATTTTCCCTTGGTTTGAAGATGGGGAACCTATAATTTGGTGGTCGCCAAATCCCAGAATGGTACTTTTTTTAGACGAATTGGTAGTTTCCAAGAGTATGCGAAATATTTTAAATCAAGATATATTTAAAGTGACTTTCAATCAAAATTTTAGGGAAGTAATTTCTTCTTGCCAAAAAGTAAAAAGGAACGGTCAAAGAGGCACTTGGATTACAAACGAAATGATTGAAGCCTATTGTGAATTACACCAATTAGGAATAGCAAAATCAGTTGAGGTTTGGCAAAACGATAATTTGGTTGGAGGTTTGTATGGCATCGACTTGGGAAGTATTTTTTGTGGCGAAAGTATGTTTTCTATAGTTTCTAATGCTTCGAAAGTTGCGTTTATAAGCCTTGTTAATCAATTGAAAAACGACAATTATAAACTATTAGATTGTCAAGTTTATAATGAACATCTAGAAAGTTTGGGCTGTAGAGAAATTGATAGAATTGAATTTATGAAGTTTTTAAAATAAAAATTAGCCACAGATTTACACAGATTTAACGGATTATCACTGATTTTATTTGTGAACTTTGCGAAATCTTTTTCCCTTCGCGGTAAAAAAACAGTAAAAATGAATTTGAAATCTTATACAGTAACCGAACTCTACATTTATCCAGTCAAAAGTTTGGCTGGCATTCCTGTAGAAACTGCTTTGGCTCAAGAAATGGGTTTTGAAAACGACCGTAGATGGATGTTGATAGATAATGAGAATCAGTTTATTACCCAACGAAATCATCCTGTTTTGACTCAGTTTTTCCCCAAAATAAATGAAAGTTCTATCGAAATATCCTATTTAGACAAAAAGCATGAATTTTCAATAAGTGAAAGTTCGGATATACCTATTTTTTCGAAAGTCTGGGATGATGAAACTACTGTTTTCGAAGTGAACGGCACGACTTCAAAATGGTTTAGCGAAATTTTAGGTTTTGGCTGTAAACTGGTAAAAATTGGCGATAGAATACACACGAGTACCCAACTTAACAAATCGCTAAATGTAAGTCTAGCCGATGGCTATCCGTATTTATTAATGGGTTCTAAAAGTTTTGATTTCTTAAACGAAAAATTAAAAAAGAAGATAACAATTCAAAGATTTAGACCCAATATTGTTATTCGAACCACAGTTGCTCACGAGGAAGATTCTCTGACTCTTTTTCAGATTGGAGCAGTAAAATTTCAAAATGCAAAACCATGTAGCAGATGTATTATGATAAACAATAATCCCGAAAATGGAATTGTCTACAAAGAACCTTTACGCAGCTTAAGCAAATACCGAAAGGTTGATAATTTGGTGTTTTTTGGCACCAATCTAATCTGCTTGAATGAAGGGGAAATTAATGTTGGAGACTCCTTAGTTTTTTAACTCCTTTTCCAACAATCTTGCACATGGTCATTCACCATTCCTATGGCTTGCATATGTGCGTAAACCACTGTTGAGCCTACAAATTTAAACCCTCTTTTCTTTAAATCTTTACTAATTGTATCTGAAAGTGGAGTAGTAGCTGGAACCTCTTTCATTGTTTTTGGATTATTTTCGATGGGTTTTCCTCCGGTAAAATTCCAAATATAGTTGGAGAAACTACCAAATTCTTCCTGTACTTTCATAAATGTAATGGCGTTAGAAACGGTGGCTCTTATCTTGAGTTGGTTTCTGATAATTCCAGCATTTTGAAGTAATTCTTGAATTTTATCTTCTTGGTAATGGGCTATTTTCGTATAATCAAATTGATTAAAAGCGCTTCTGAAATTTTCTCTTTTGGATAAAATGGTATACCAACTTAACCCCGCTTGAAAAGTCTCCAATACTAAAAATTCAAAAAGAGTAGCATCGTCATAAACAGGATTTCCCCATTCGTGATCATGATAATCTCGATATAAATCGTCTTTTTCGCACCACGAACAGCGTGTTTTAGTTAACATCACTATCTTTTGCTAAATATTTTTTAATGATGTAATGCCCTAAATAAATGAATGGAGTCATACCAATAGCTATAATCAATTTTACAAAATAACCAGTAAAAGCGGATTTTATAAAAACATCGGTTGTCATTTTACCAGTCATCCAAAAGGCTATTCCCAATACAATGAAACTGTCAAATAGTTGCGAAATCACGGTAGAACCCGTACTGCGCAACCAAATCATTTTATTGCCAGTTTTGTTTTTCAGAAAATGGAAAATAGTTACATCTATGAGTTGCGAAACTAAAAATGCGGTTATACTCCCCACTATTATCCACATACTTTGTCCAAAAACACCATTAAATTGAGCATCGGTTACTAGGTTTTCGCCCTTTACGGCTGGAATTTTTAAAGCAAAGAAAAGGAGTACAAAGCAGTAGGCAATTAGACTTGCTGTAATTAAGGATAGCTTCCGAACTCCTTTTTCTCCAAAATATTCATTGATTAAATCGGTTGTTACAAAAACGATTGGCCATGGTAGGATGCCAATACTCATTACCGCAGAGCCTGCATAAATTAGTTTCCCGCCAATTAATTCGGCTACAATTGCATTGGTAATGAAGATACCTGCAAGAATTAGATAAACAGTATCTTTTTTAGACTGAAACATACACTTTGATTTGAAATCAAATTTAGTATTTTTTAATTAGATTTTGGTTTCCTCCAAAAAAATAAAACTTATTCCAAACTATTATTTAGATTAATGTTATCGGGTAACCTTCCGATGTTTTGGAGTTTTATACTGGCTAGTTTTTGCGCTATAGTAATACTTTCGTCAAAGCTTTTATGTTTCAATCTGGCATACAAAAAACCAGTCCAAAAAGCATCGCCAGCACCTGTGGTATCTTTGATTTCTTTGATTGGAATCGCATGTTGAAAAAGAAGTCCTTGGTTTGTATCTGATAGTTGCACACCATCTTTGCCTTTAGTCAAACAAACTGTTGAGGCTCCCAATTTGTGAAAATAATCAAAGATAAAGTCTTCAGATTTGGTTTCGCCAAACAAACGCAAACAATCATCTTCGCTCACTTTCACGAGGGGATCATTTGACAAATAGTCTTTCAAAACTTGATGCGCTTCTTCACGATTAGTCCATATTCTTTCTGAAAAATTGATATCTATACTGGTTTGCAGTCCTAGAGCTTTTGCTTTTTTGGCACTTTCTAAAATAGTGGTTCGAGCTGGATTTTTACTTAAAGCAAAACAAGTAGTATGGAAAATTTTAGCTTTTTCTAATAATTCATCTGGGATTTGACTTTTAATAATTTGGCAATCCGCTTCTCTATACGGAATAAAATCAGGTGTTCCAGTAGATTTTGACACAAAAATAACTGAAGTGGGTTCTGCTTTTGATTTTCGAATTTGGGAAGTAATCACATCGTATTTTTGTAATTTTCGAATGATATAATCTCCCAAACCATCGTCTCCGCAAGTGGCTATTAAAGCTGAATTTAATCCTAATCTTGCAGCATTAACAGCAACATTGGTAGGAGAACCGCCTAAATAGCGATGGTAATCTCTTGCTTTTTTTATTGGCGCATTTACTTCGTGACCAATAAAGTCAATCAGCACCTCGCCAACACAAATAATATCTATTGTCTTTTCCATTTTAAACTAAAAATTTAAAATTTGTATATATACTTTGATGCAACATTACCGTAGCTGCTCCACTCCAAGCACAAAAAGGAACTCCATTTGGTGCTTTAGTCTCACTATTGTAATTTTCGTAAAAACTGAAATTCTCTACAGAATTAATTTGGTTTATAGCGTTTAACAGTGTTGTAGCATCGCTATTTTTTTCTTTGGCAAGCAAAGCCAACCCAAAGAAACCGTTAACCATTGGCCAACTTCCCCCATTATGAAACTCGTTTGGATAATTCCTGAATTCGTACTTGCAATTATTTTTGAGTAAATTCCAGTCCAAGTCTTGCTCTTGAATAGGAGGCCAAAATGCTGGAATTAATCCTAATGGTATCTCTTTCGAAAGGTTTAGGCCATGCTCCAAAATACGGTTTTGAAAATCTGAATTTCCAATATTTAAAAGCAAAGCAAGAGAGTTAGCGAAAGCATCAAATTGTGTTTTGTAACCTGCTGGCGAAAAAGAACAAGGCATAAATTCTTGAATATTTGCCTCGATATAGGCTCTTTCATGGTATTTTTCCCCAACTGAATTGGGAGTAAAATTAATTTCGATTTGCTCGGTTATTTTTTCAATTTTGAAAGCAATCAAATCGCTTTTTGCAAAATGGTTGTAACTTTTCAATGCCCAAATCCGAAGCAATTGATCATATAAAACATAACCAT
>NZ_JBJXDQ010000071.1:0-6655 GCF_046155325.1 Flavobacterium sp. | reverse complement strand
ACTGTGATTACTCTTGATTGAGTTATTGTTCTATTACAAGAATCTGTATATGTCCAACTCTCTGTTATGTTTCCACCACATTGACCTGGTGTAGCGCTTAATGTTGAAGTTACTGAACCGCTTATCTCACAAGCACCTGTTTTACCGTTGGTATAGCTCAACGAACTAGTCGTTGCTGCTCCACAATCTACAGTGATAGGCGACACAGATGCAAACGATGCAACTGCTGTAGGACTTACTGTGATTACTCTTGATACAGGAGCTAATGCTCTACCACATGAATCGGTTGCTGTCCATGTTTCTGTAACTGTTCCTCCACAAGCATTAGGAGTTGCAGTAAAAGTTGAAGCATTTGATGTACCTGAAATCAAACAACCGCCTGATAATCCATTGCTAAAAGAAATCGTACTTGATTCTGGTAATGCGCCACAAGCCACTTCAATAGCCGCTGGGGCTGTCATCGTTGGCAATGCCGCTGGAGATATCGTGATGATTCTGGATTGAGTTATTGTTCTACCATATGTGTCTGTAAAAGTCCATGATTCTGTCACTGTTCCTCCACAGGCTCCTGGAAGAGGACTACTTAATGTTGAAGTAACAGAACCACTAATTAAACATGTCGCACCATTAGTATAACTCAAGGAGCTAGTTGTTGCTGCTCCACAAGCAACTGTAATATTATTAGCAGTTGCAAAAACAGCTATAGGAGTAGCTGATACTGTTATGGTAGCTTCGCTGGAATTAAAGGTATTGGAACATAAAACAGTGTTCGAAATTACTGCTCTAAACTTAGTTGTTTGAGATAAGTTAGTAGCTATGTGTGAGGTTGTTGTGTTTGCAATATCTGTCCATGAAGTAAATGGACTAACTGAAAATTGCCATTTTGTAACAGTAGAACCACTAGTAAGACCACTAATTGCTAAATTTGAAGAATTTGTACCTGAACAAACAGTAGAATTCGGTCCTACAGAACCTTTAAGAGGAATACCAAAAGTAAGAGGAATATCGCTACACAAGTCTGAAGTTGGTGATCCTCCTTTTACAGAAGCAAGTTTAGCTATATTAATTACTCCAGGATTGTTTTGATCACAAATGTTAACACCTATAGCACCAAAAGGAATATAAAACTCTAAAAACGCACCGTCTGAAGCACTACATCCAAGAGAATTTCCATTTGAAGCATTGAATAATGAACCAGTAACAACAACTTTGGTTGAAGCTCCAGTTGCTTGGTATAAGGTATAAGTTGAATTGCTTTTTGCATTTAACTCTAAAATATATTCGGCACCTGCAACCGCTAAAGAACCGCCAAATGAATCAGTAGTTAAACCAGTAGTAGGATTATTATCTGAATCAATGTACATTCTAAACAATGCTGCTCCCGAATTACCAATCTTAATACCTACTCTTAAATCTGACGTTGATGTATTCACTTTTGCGTAAACAGTATTTATTGCACAAGTTGTGGAAGCTCCGGCATTTATGACCTTACTAAAAAATACACCTGTTGCGTACTCATCTCCACTAACACCTGGTCCAGGGCAATAGTTCCCATCATAGCTATTTTGACCAAAACTATTAGTAAATGAAACTAGAAAAAGTAAAAACGCAATCAAAAAGTTAAATGAAAATGTTTTTGTCGAATGGGTAAAATTTGGTTTCATATTGATTTGTTTTAAATCGATAAAAAGTGAAATAATAAAAAAACTTTTTAAAAAATTAGTTAGGTTCGGGGCGATTGTTTTTTTCATAAAAAATTATTTTAATAATGCTAACAGTGATTTTACGAAAATCATTTTTTTATTTCTAGTTAACATTCAAAAACCAAATTTATAATGTTTGATCTAATTTGGCTTCATTTTCCCATAAATAACCAAAAAACTCGTTTAAATGCTATTTTTGATGAATTTTATTCAACAAAAACATTGATTTTTTTATTTTTATCTGATTAAACCCTTGTTAAAAAATTATTTATATTTTGATTTTTTAAATAGTTGAAATTATTTATCAAAACCAAAATTACTTTTTTATTTAATATAAAACAAATAAAAAAATCGATTAAGCGCAATTAAAACAGATAAAATGCATTTTTTCGTATTTAAATACGATTTAAACTACAAAAAATTAATATAATAAAAGATTAATTACAATTGAAAATTAAGATGATGTTCTAAAATTAATTACTAATGATATGGTTATATATTTGTAAATTGAATCCCGAGTTTAAATACAAATTATAAAAATAAAGTAAAAAATGAAAAATTTAATATTAATAAGACACGGAAAATCAAGTTGGGATTTACCTGTAAAAGATATTGATAGATCTATTAATCAAAGAGGGATTAGTGATGCACATTTGGTTTCTTATAATTGTATAAAACTTTTACCTTCTCAGTTTGTTATTTGGAGTAGTATAGCCAAAAGAGCTACAGAAACAGCTTTGATTTTTGCTAAAAATATTAATTACCCTTTAGAGAATATTATATTTAAAGATGATCTCTATACTTTTGACGAAAATCAATTAGAGAATGTTATTAAATCATGTAATAATAGTGTAGAAAACATTATTCTTTTTGGACATAATGAGGCTATTACCAATTTTGTTAATAAATTTGGCAATGTTTTCATCGATAATGTGCCTACATCTGGATTTGTTTCATTGCAATTTGACACGGATGATTGGAATAACATACGAAAAGGCGTAACTAAAAAAACACTATTTCCTGAAAATTTAAAATAAAATAATGTGATTCAATATAAATATTTAGATAAAGAGAAAAGTTGGTTAAACTTTAATGCGAGAGTGCTTCAAGAAGCGGCAGATGAATCGGTTCCATTACTCGATAGATTGCGTTTTTTAGGTATTTTTTCTAATAATTTAGACGAATTTTTCAGAGTTCGATTTGCTGCTATACGAAGATTAAGCTTATCAAATGAAACTGGAGAGAAAATTTTAGGAGGGATTTCGGCTAAAAAATTATTAAAAGAAATCACTGAAATTGTTATTAAGCAACAAGCTGACAGTTTGAATATATTAGCAATCATAGAAAAACAACTCGAAAAGCAAAATATTTTTATGGTTGACGAATCTAATTTGTCAACAGGACAAACTCAATTTGTCAAAGATTTTTTTATACAAAAAGTAAGTCCAGAGCTGGTTACGATCATATTAAACGATTTGGCAGAATTCCCTTTGTTAAAAGATACGATGGGATATTTAGCAGTTAAATTAGTAATGAAAACAGATCAGCAATCAAAACTATTAGGTCTGGTAAAGCCAAAATCAGACATTCGTTATGCCATTATCGAAATGCCAAAAAACATTAATAGAATTGTAGAATTGCCGAATGAAAATGAAAAACAATACATTATGTTGCTCGATGATGTTATTCGTTATAATTTAAGTAGTATTTTCAACATCTTTGATTACGAAAGTATTGCAGCACACATGATTAAAATTACACGTGATGCACAGCTCGATATAGATAGTGATATGAGTAAAAGTATGCTTCAAAAAATAGCAACTTCTGTAAAAGATAGAAGAATTGGAGAGCCCGTAAGATTTGTTTATGATAGTAAAATTGGAAAAGATACTTTAAGTTTTTTTCTTACTAATATGGGTATTGAATCTACCGATAGTATAATTCCTGGAGGAAGATACCATAATCGTAGAGACTATATGAACTTTCCTAATTTAGGCAGATTTGATTTATTATACCAACAAAAACAGCCCTTACCAGTTGCAGGACTTTCATTAGAAGGTAGTATTCTTAATAAAATAGCTCAAAAAGATTTTCTTATTTCAGCTCCATATCAATCATTTTCTTATTTGATTAAGTTTTTGCGTGAAGCAGCACTTGATCCAAAAGTGACCACTATAAAAATTACATTATACCGATTGGCAAAGAATTCCCAAATAATTAGTTCACTAATTAATGCGGCGAAAAATGGTAAAAAGGTAACCGTTGAAATAGAATTACAAGCTCGTTTTGATGAAGCAAGTAATATATCCTATGCTGAACAAATGCAAACGGAAGGAATTGAATTAATTTTTGGGATTAAAGGACTGAAAGTACATTCTAAGATTTGTTTAGTAGAAAGAATTGAATCAGGTAAATTAAAACGATATGGTTTTATTTCTACGGGAAATTTTAATGAGTCAACAGCAAAAATTTATACCGATGTTACTCTTTTAACCAGTCATCAGCAAATATTGAAAGATGTTTCTAAAGTTTTTGATTTTTTAGAAGTTAACTATCGTTTGCATAATTACAAACACTTAATTGTATCTCCCCATTATACTAGATCTCGTATCTACAAATTAATTGATAAGGAAAGATCCAATGCAATAGCTGGAAATCCAGCTTATATTAATCTAAAAATGAATAGTTTATCGGATCATGCTATGATTGATAAATTATACGATGCTAGTAATGCAGGAGTTAAAGTTAAATTGCAAATACGAGGAATTTGTTCTCTGATTCCCGGTGTTAAAGGCATGAGCGAAAATATTGAAGCAATAAGTATTGTAGATAATTTTCTCGAACATTCTCGAGTTTTTATTTTCGGCAATAACAATGATCCACTCGTATTTATTTCATCTGCCGATTTTATGACCCGAAATTTAGACGGTAGAGTTGAAGTAACTTGTCCTATTTATGATTCAGAAATTAAACAAGAATTAATTAAAAATTTTGAAATTGGCTGGAAGGGTAATGTAAAAGCCCGTTACCATTCAGAAAAATTTGATAATAAATATAGAATTCGTGTTGCTAACGAACCCGTTTTTAGGGCTCAACATGAAACTTATAAATATTATCAAGATTAGAATAATCCAAGATTAAATTTATAGTTACGCATAAAATTCATTAGTCATTTTGACACCAATTAATAATTATATTTAATATAATAATGCTCAAAATAAAAAAATACGCTGCAATTGATATAGGTTCTAATGCAATGCGTTTATTAATTACCAATATTGTTGAGCAAGAAGGTGCAGCAACACATTTTAATAAAAACTCTTTAGTTCGTGTTCCCATTCGTTTAGGGCAAGACTCTTTTACAATTGGTGAAATTTCAAAGGAAAACATTGAAAGAATGATAGATGCTATGATAGCATTTCGACTTTTGATGAAAGTGCACAAAGTTGAGAAGTATTTGGCTTTCGCGACTTCGGCAATGCGAGAAGCAAAAAATTCAAAAGAAGTTATTGCAATTATAAAAAATCAAACAAAAATAAAAATTGAAGTAATAGATGGTAATAAAGAAGCTGCAATCATTGCTTCTACAGATTTGCATCAACTTTTAAAATATGACAAAACGTATCTTTATGTTGATGTAGGTGGCGGAAGTACTGAATTTTCCCTATTTTCAAATGCTAAATTAATAGTCTCAAAATCATTCAAAGCTGGAACTGTTCGATTGTTGAATGAAATGGTATTAGAAAATGTATGGAAAGAAATGAAAGAATGGATTACTGAAAATACTCTTTATTATGATGAAGTTATATTAATAGGTTCGGGTGGGAACATCAATAAAATTTTCAAAATGTCTGGAAAAATACAAGATAGCCCTCTTTCTTATTTGTATTTAAATTCGCAGTTTGCTTATTTAAATTCACTTACATATGAGCAAAGAATAACCGAACTGAGTTTAAACACTGACCGTGCAGATGTAATTATACCCGCATTAAAAATATATCTTAATGCCATGAAATGGAGTGGCGCCAGAAATATATATGTTCCTAAAATTGGGCTTTCTGATGGAATTGTAAAGGCTATGTATTATGGCAAGATTTAAAAATCCAAATCAAAAGTCTTTTTCAACAACTCTAAATTTGGATTTAATTCATTCAATCTATTATATTTATCTTGTGCTGTGAAAGCAAATTTTTTCTCCACACTTTCATTTACTAAAACCTCAATTTCAATATCATGATTATGAAGTTTTCCTCTTAAATAACCTAAAAGTTCATGTTTTTCCGTTTCAAATTCTATTTTTGAACCTTCATTAGGCAATTCGTGAGTTATACTAGTGCCTACAAGTTTTGGATCACTTATTAGTAAAAGTGATTCCATTATTTTATGACCTTTGTCACTTAATCTTTGGGCATATTTGCTCCATTGCAAACGCATATCTGTTTCATTAAAAGCTTCCGTTGGTAGATGAACTTCTTCTTTGACAAATCCTTTTTTACTTTCCTGTAATTCTCTTTTGGCACGGATACTTGAAATAGACAAGGCCGAAACTTTGGGTTCTTCTAGATGGTTTCTGGTTTGCTTCGCCTGTTCGCTATAACTCGGGTGAGGTTTAGTGTTTGCTTCGTCTGTTGGAGCATAGCTCTCTTGTTGGGATTTAGTTGGAACAACTAAATCTAAAGTGTTAATTTCAACTTTTGTTTCTAAATTCTGTAACCTGCTTTCTGCAACCTGATTACTGCTATCTGCTATCTGCTTTGAAGTTTCAACAATTGAATAGTCAGTTCGTCTAAAATAAGTAGGTGGAATTATAAATTTGTCAGCTTTTTTTTTTCTCCATCAAAGGTGATGGAGGCTAATTGCATCAAGCAAAGTTCTACAAGAAGTCGTTGGTTTTGACTTACTTTATATTTTAAATCACAGTCATTAGCAATTTCTATACCTTTTAGCAAGAA
>NZ_JBJXDQ010000070.1:0-4752 GCF_046155325.1 Flavobacterium sp. | reverse complement strand
TTTCAATGCATTACTTTTTATGAACTGTTTCAATCAATAAAGTTTCATATTGCTTTGCAATATTTTTAATATCAAACTTTTTCATTGCTGTTTGTCTTGCTTTATGTCCCATTTCTATCATACTAGGGTAATTTGAGATCATTTCCTGCATTTTACTAGCTAAATCTTCGACATCTTTCAATTTATGTACTAAGGCTGTTTTATTATTTTCAACCGCTTCTAAATTCATAGGAATATCACTTGAAATAATAGGGATACCCGTCATCATTGCTTCGACCAAGGCACCACTGAAACCCTCGAAGCGTGAAGGAAAAACAAAACAATGCGCTTCATACATTTTTTGCCAAGCATTAGGAATATTTCCTGCTAAAATAATTTGATTATTTAATTTCAGTTCTGAAATTTTCTTTTCCATCTGAGGTCTGTAGGATCCTTCTCCATAAATGACCAAGTTAACCTTTGAGTTCTTTTTGGCAATAATTGAAAATGCTTCTATCAACTCCGGATACCCTTTCTTTTCATACAATCGACCAATACAAACAAATGTAAAAATATCAGATTCAGGCTTTTCCCATTCGGAAAAATAATCACTATTTCGACCTCTATAAATTACTTTAATTTTTGAAGTTGGAATACCAAGATGTTTTGCATTGCTATCGCCAATGTATTTACTATTGGCAATCCACAAACAAGGAATAAAAGAAGTGATGCGATCCAAAAACCAGGTGCTATAATATTTTATAAATCCTGATGTTCCCGCGAATGTTTTCCTTCGTTCAATATTATAACTATCATCAACAAAAGTACCAACGAGTTTGGTTTCTGTAAGTACGCAAGCCATTCTGCTTATAATATTACTGCGATATAATGAGGTAACAACAATATCGGGTTTTAAGTCTTGCAACACTTTTTTCATTCCAGCAATTCCCTTAACAAAGTCATATTTTCCTTGTAAGTTCAATGAAAAAATCGTACATCCTAATTCTTCATAAGTAGGGAGTAAATCTGCTTTGGGGTAAAAATATAGGATATTTACCTGGGTTTCTTTTGAAAAATGACGAATGATATGAGCAATACTTTGCTCAGCACCTCCTTGTTGTAAGCTATCAATGGCGAAAAGAACTTTCATCTAAAAACTTAATTTCCTTTTTTAAAAGTTAGAGTTATGGGATCTAAAGTCTTTCCTTTGACTGATTGCAAGCCATGATAAATCCCCATCAAACGAAATTTTATTCTGTCAAATCGATCAGGGGCCTGTAATCCAGCAATCAAATATTTTGATTGAACAATGACATAACTAGCCAATCGAAACCAAGAAAAATACTGTTTCAGAATAAGCAGGTGGTTACGGGAATGATAATACCCCCGCCAACGTGTAGATCTAGAAAATCTTTCTCCTCCACCCATCGCCAGTCTATTCACATGATGATTAGCAATCACCCCTAATTTCAAACCGGCTTTTTTTATCCGTAAACAATACTCATAATCCTCACACATCATAAAAAAATCACTACTTGGGACTCCTACTTTCTTGATAGCTTCAATAGTAAATAAAGCATGATCTACTGGCATAAAATCAACATCTTCGGAATGATTTATTGGATTAACTTTAGTTTTAGTTCCCAAACCTAGTTTATATCCCATTAAGCCCAAAGCATCATAATTATACTTTTTACTGTTTTCTACTAAATACTCCAGTGTTTCTGGAATATTAGAAACATCATCATCCATCAACCACATATAATCAACAGCTGTGTTTTTTAATGCCCAATCCATTCCCAGGGCCAGACCCGAACCGTAACCAATATTTTCAGAACTAGAAACAATTGAAATCCGAGCATCATGGTTTTTTCTTTCCAAAAGACCAGCTATCGTTTTATCCGAACTATTATTATCGACCACAATTATATTCGAAATAGGGTACGTTTGTGCCTGCAAACAATCTAAAGTTTTTTGAATTACTTCACTTCTATTGTAGGTAACTATAATTGCAGCCACTTTACTATTTTCCATAAATCTAATTATTAATTTTTCCGATATTTTATATATATATATTTTGCCAGACTACTACTATTACGCCACAACTGATAATTTTGTTGCATCTCTCGTAAAAGCTTATCCCAACTTAAAACTATCGCCTCATCCTGAAATTCTTTTAATTTAACCTTATCAATTATTATCCTTTTTAGGGAACTTAAATAATTTTCTTTTACTTGTTTGATCGCATTAAAACATTCATCTGGATTCGTAACAATAGAAATTCCAATTCCTAATCCATTTTTAAGATATAAGGAGCTGCTTTCGTTTCCAGCAATTACAGGCACCCCTGCCAAATAACTGTTTATTATTTTTGAAAAAGGCTTGTTATAATGCGGTTTGTTTTCGAAATCACGAATCGCCAATACACAATCCGTTTCAGAATAATCATTCCATTGATCACTATCTGTAATTATCTTAAGATCTATTCCTTCTTTATTTAATTTTTCTTTAAAACTTGGTTCTAATAATTTTTGAGGGAAATTTTGGTCAATACCATAAAAACATACATTTTTAAAGCTCTCCCCTCTAGAAGAGTTTCTTTTAATGATGTCATTTTGATTCCAATGTGCTATGAAATAACTTTTGGTAAACGAAAATAGTTTTTCTTCAAAAAAACTTCGCTTTGAAAAATTAAAATTACTAACTCCAAATGGATTCTGTGCTATATGGTATTGAGCATATTGGTGGCGCCCATAATCTGCTTGAACGCATACAAATAACTGAGTATTGGAAGGCATTATATCTTTTGGAAAAAAACCTTTATGAAAGATAATAATCCCTTCGTCAGGAATATAATTTACTAAATGAATATTAAGGTCGCTTTTATATTCTTTTAGTTTCCAAAAAGTCTTTAAAATCCAACAATCTAATCCACTTTTGTAATTTAAAGTGATAGGAATTTCATTTGGATAATAAAAATATATGGGTATTACCATTTTTTCGATAAATCAATTTAAATTCAATATGATAGAAATTAAAAAGAAACCTTTCCTCTTTTTCCTAACAAGAAGTGAATTATGGCATATAAAATTACTCTTGCATTTGCAATTCCATAGGCAATCCCATACCTAAAACCAGATATTAATTTTAAAAAAGAACGCATAATTGTTATAAAAAAAGCTGAGAAAAGTTTATTCTTTTTAAGAATAATCAAACTATTTCTTATAGAATAATAGTCTCTCCAAATACGCTTTTCATCTTTCTTGATTCCTCTCTTTATTTTCAATCCAATTCTGTTGAACTTTACCCTATGCCTTTTGTATAACTCTTTATCTACCACTAAAACATAACCCGCTTCTTGCATTCTCAGATCAAAATCAAGTTCTTCAAAACCAAAAAAAAGACTTTCGTCTGGATACACCTTTTTCTTTAAACAAACATCCGCATTGACAATTTTACACATATTGCCAGCAATATTATCAACCTCCAAAACGCCATTTCCTTCTAATTCATCATCAGGAACTCGAACCATTAATCCATTTCTTTTATTAAAATACTGACCTACAACTCCTATACATCCGCAATTATTCGTTAACTCAGCTTTGTTTAATAAAATTTCGAAAGTATCATTATAAATAGGGGGGTCATCATCATCAATCCAACCTATCCATTTATATCCTTGAGTAGATAGCATTTCTAAACCTATTTTTGCAGCTCCTGCCGGGCCTGAATTGTAGCCCACAGAATGGTATTCAACTAGTATATGTGAAAATTTAGACAATACCATTTCAGCACTTTTGTCAGGATCATTGTCCACAATAAGTATTTTTTGGGGAGGGTATGATTGATTGAGTATAGCATTAATGGTAGCTTCCAAAGTGGGAACTCTTTGATAAGTCATAATAAATGCTGCAAAGTTTAAACATTTGCTCATTGTTGTTTCCATATTTTTTTTCCTAATAAAGGAAATAAAGCAATAACAAATCGAGCTAAAGTTTTCAATTTCCACATATCTGTAATATAAGCTTTCCAGAAATAAATTCTTGCTTGATTCCAAATACCTAATTTGGCATAAGCCACTGCGATGTTTTGATAATACAATCTTAATAAAATTGGGCGCTTATTAAACAAATTGGAATGTTTTTTTATGATATACAGATTGGAATCAATTGTATTTTTTAAATTTCTGCTCCCTCCGTTTAACGATTCAAAATAGGTGAAATTATAGTTATCAATTATTCCAATACTCAACTTTTCTGAATCCAACCGAAACCTTAATTCCACATTTTCGCCAAATTTCATATTTTCATCAAATAGGCCCACTCTTAAAAAAATATCTTTTTTTATTGCCCATGAACCTGCAAGACTATTGCCTTTTGACCTACCATTTCTATAAGGGTCTAAAGCTGAAACTAAGTATTCACTTGAATCAGGTTTTACTATTTTCATGCTACAAAACAACCATTCCTTATTTTGAATGGCTAAATCATAAAAATCCTCGAGCCAAGATTTTTCCACTGTATCATCACTATCCAAAAAAATCAGGAACTCACCCTCGGCCTGCTTTGCTCCAGTATTTCGTGCAGAACATACCCCAGCATTAGTTTGATAAATGGATTTGATTCTATTATCGCTAGTAAATGCTTGTAGGATTTCCTTAGTATTATCAGTTGATCCATCATCAACGATTACTATTTCAAAATCTTGAAAAGTTTGATCCAGAACTCCTTGTATTGCTCTGCTTATAATGTGAGCTCTATTATAAGAGGGAAT
>NZ_JBJXDQ010000069.1:0-6705 GCF_046155325.1 Flavobacterium sp. | reverse complement strand
AAAGCAGCAATATCTTCACCTTCATTTCCAATAATGGCTAAAAGTGAATCAATAGCTGCAGTTTCTCCTTCTTGAATACCTATATATAAAAGAGTACCTTCATTGAAAGACTCAAACTCCATTGTTGCTTTATCGGTTTCAATTTCAGCTAGCATATCGCCTTCGCTTACTTTATCGCCTACTTTTTTTAACCAAGTTGCCACAGTTCCTTCGGTCATGGTGTCGCTCAAACGTGGCATTGTAATAATTGTAGCCATAATAGATTTATAGTTTGTGAGGAATAAATGGATAATTT
The DNA here is from genome assembly GCF_046155325.1 of Flavobacterium sp. Taxonomy (GTDB): domain Bacteria; phylum Bacteroidota; class Bacteroidia; order Flavobacteriales; family Flavobacteriaceae; genus Flavobacterium. The sequence continues at coordinate 6,410 of NZ_JBJXDQ010000069.1, read as the reverse complement.
TCTTGGTCATATACAACATCATACAATTGTTGTACATCTGGATATGGAGATTCTTCAGCGAATTTCACACATTCTTCAACCAAGTCTTTAACTCTTTGATCGATAGCTTCAATTTCTGAGGCGGAAGCATATTTTTGATCTTTGATTACATCTAAAACTTGTGTTATTGGATCGATTTTTTTATATTCTTCTACCTCTTCTTTTGAACGATATAATTGTGCATCAGACATGGAGTGACCTCTATATCGATACGTTTTCATTTCTAAGAATGTTGGTCCGTCGCCCCTTCTAGCTCTTTCGATGGCTTCAGTCATTGCTTCAGCTACTTTTACCGGATTCATTCCGTCAACTGGACCACAAGGCATTTCATAACCCAACCCAAGTTTCCAAATGTCAGGATGATTTGCAGTTCTATCTACAGAAGTACCCATTGCATAACCATTATTTTCTACTATAAAAACTACTGGTAACTTCCACAACATTGCCATATTAAATGCTTCATGAAGCGAACCTTGACGGGCAGCTCCATCGCCAAAATAGGTCATGGTAACACCGCCTGTATTGTTATATTTATCTCCAAAGGCTAAACCAGCTCCTAATGGAATTTGACCACCTACTATTCCGTGTCCACCATAAAAACGATGTTCTTTAGAGAAAATGTGCATAGAGCCTCCCATACCTTTAGAAGTTCCAGTTACTTTGCCCATAAGTTCTGCCATTACTCTCCTAGGATCAACACCCATACCAATAGGCTGTACGTGATTTCTATAGGCGGTAATCATTTTATCTTTAGTTAAGTCCATAGCGTGGAGAGCACCTGCTAAGACGGCTTCTTGACCGTTGTATAAGTGAAGAAATCCTCTAATTTTTTGTTGAATGTATAATGCTGCTAATTTGTCTTCAAATTTCCTCCATAGTAGCATATCTTCATACCACTTTAAATAGACTTCTTTTGTAACTTCTTTCATAATTGATTTTTATCCTTAGGTATTTTTATTATCTCTTTCTGGCTACAAAAAACAATGTTGAATTATAAAATATTCAATAACAATGAATAAAGTAGTTTTTTTAGTTAATTCATTCAGAACGAAAACGTTTTATTAATTAAATTTTCTGGTTTGAAAACTCGAAATGCAAAAATAGAACATTTCAAGGAGTTAGGAAAATTAATAGCGCAATTTTCTGTGTTTTTTTATTTTTCATAACAATTTCTTATTTAAACAGACTTTAAAGTTTCTATTTTTAAAGATTCTGTTTTTTGTAATGATTTGGCTAAAAACATAAATACCTTTCAAATTAAAAATTTGAAAGGTATTTATGTTGTAATTTTATTTATAAAGAATAAAAACAGCTACTAATATTCATCATATTTGTCACCAAAATTGAAAGTCAGAGAGAAACGTAGTGTGTTTTCTAATGGATTTCTAATTTTAGAAGCTGAAAATAAGTAGGATACGTCAACATTTACAACATTATATTTAAATCCTGCTCCAAGAGAGAAGAATTTTCTAGATCCTTTTTGTGGGCTTTCGTGAAAATATCCCAATCGCATAGCAAACGAATCTTGGTATAGATATTCAGCACCCAATGAATAGTTTACTTCTTTTAATTCTTCACTAAATCCATCTGGAGCATCGTTAAAAGATTTGAAAATTCCAGAGGTCCAGCTTGTAGAACTATACTCATTATTAGCAATTGTTGTATCTTCCTCGTCCACAATGTTGTCTGCATTTAAATCTATGCCATTTTGAGGAGTAGGAACTAATAATTTAGATAATTCAAGGCTTACTGCTACTTTGTTATAGTCGTCTAGAATGAAATCAAAACCAGTACCTACTTTTAAATTTGCAGGAAGGAAGTTATTATTGAATTCGGTATTGTCGTAGCTGATTTTAGGCCCAAGATTCTGAAAGTTAAATCCCGCTCTCCATCTACCATTAAAGGTATTATATGCAATTTCTTCCGATTGAAAAAATCCTGCTACATCTATTGCAAATGTACTAGCTGCCGAGGCATCACCAACATCGCTAACTACTTTAAGATTAGAGTTAATGTATCTTGCTGCTACAGACATTGCAAATTTTTCGCTTAACTTTAATGAATAGGATCCGTCTAATGCAAACTCATTTGGAGATACAGTACTTGTTAAATTACCATTGTTATCACGAAGTTCAATATTTCCTAAACCGAAATAACGTAAACTACCCGCAAATGAACTTCTTTCATTAAGTTTGTTATAATAAGTAAATTGACCTAATGAAATATCATTGGCTAAATCAGTTAGATAAGGAGTGTAACTAACCGAGAATCCGTTTTTGTTTAGTCCAAAAGCATATTTTGCAGGGTTCCACTGTTGTGAAAAAGCATCGGCTGATGTTGCAACTCCTTGATCGGCTAAGCCCGCAGCTCTGGCATCGGCAGCAATTAATAAAAAAGAAACTCCTGTGGTTATAACTCTGTCACCTACTTCTTGTGCTTTTGTAATAGAAACAAAAATTAGACAGATAAAAATTAATGGTATTTTTTTCATTAGTAATAGATATTGATGGAACAAATATAGTATTTTATTAAAGTTTCACAAGTTTTTCAATTTTTTCAGTTGTTTTATTTGTCAAATTTGATTTGACTTTGAGTCTATAAACATATACGCCTTTTCCAATTTTATCGCCAAAATCGTCTTTACCATCCCAAGTAATTTCTCTAGAAAGAAAACCTTCGTTTCTAATGGTTTGGTTTTTTGTCCAAACTACTTTTCCGGTAATAGTCATCACTTGAACTTGAACTTCTAAATCCTCATAAGGTCTATTGTGTGTAAACCAAAATTCAGTATAATTGACAAACGGATTTGGATAATTAAGAACATTTGATAATGTAACTGTTTCATCACCAACTACGATAAATTGTATTTCGTCAGTAATAGGATTGTTATATACATCCCAAGCTTTGAAAGTTACAGTGTGTAATCCTATTGCTAAATTTCTAAAAGGATAGCGAATAGTTCCTTTTGTGAAATCATTTAGATTTGTTTGACAGTAATCATTTAGTATATAAGGATTGCTCTCATTTCCGTCTAAAATAGCAATAATATCATGACCTATCCCACTAGCAGTATTGATTCCATTTTCATCTTCTAAATTTGCTAATAAAAAAGGCGATTCATTGGTTATTCCTCCCGAAATAAAATTTTCATCATTCATATATAACTTAACAGTTGGAGGAATATTGTCTGGCTCTGCATTTTCATTTATTCCACCAATTTTTATTGAATCATAACCATATTCGTTTTCAAGTTGGTTTGTTTTTTTTGCATAAAAACTAATTTTCCCGTTGCCTAATGGAATTCGAATATCTCTTGGAACAACAAAACTAAATTCGAATTGTCCATTTTCTATTTTCGAGTTTCCTCTATAAATGGTCTCGCCTAGTATATTGAAGTTTATAGGTGGACTATTACCATCATTATTTAGGGTAAATCGTTTAATTGTTTTGTCGAATATATTAGTAAAGAGTTCACCATTATAATTTTCCAAACGAGCATTGTACTCATTTGTAATTTCGCCTGTCAATTTCATTTTAGATAATGATTTAAAAACATCAATATTTTGTGAAACAGGCACATCATTTATCTTGGTTAGCACTATTTTTGGTTTGGGTATTGCTAACATTATGGCGGGGTCTCCAATATAAAAAACAACATTTGTTGATGAATTGGGATTTTTGTTTTTGGCTAATCGTAAGTTTTCGGCAATAGAGTTATATTGATTAGCACCGTTTTCATAGGAATATAGATATTCAGCAAACAGCTTATTGAAATTTTCAGCGCTAACTTGTCCTATTTCACGAATTGTAGTAATCATTGAAATGGCTCCACCTTTGGGATTCCAATACGTATATTCTCCAGCGGTGGGTCTAAAAGGATTATCAAAACGTGAAAAATCACAAGTGATGGTTATAAATAATGGATATTTGTATTGATTACTCAAATTTTGTCCATCTGATTTTTCCCAAATTCGCTCTGCGGATAAACCGTCTTCACCTCCATGTCCTAAATAATTAAAAACTAAGGCTCCTTTTTCGAAAGCACTGAATATATCGGTTCTTGCTTTAGGGTATCTATAGCCTCCAGCTGAAGATTCTTGATCATAGGAGTCTAAAAAAATTTTACTAGCATTTATAAATGGGTTTTGAGATGTAACAGCATCAGCTATACTATTCTGATTTAATTGTAACGAGGCGTCAGATTCTTCATCTGAATCATCAGCAATGACAACAAAATTATTTCTCCAGCTTCCGTATGATTTTACGTCATGGTATTCCTCAACTTTATTCACCATTTCCTCGGCTTGTAAGGCGTCGTTTACTAACATTCTGCCTACTGCAATATCTATTCCTCCATAAGAATTATCGTAGTCTTCACCATTAATGCGAACATAAAAATCATCGGACGCATAGGAGGATTCTCCAACGGTATTACTACTTAAAGCTTGATATATGGGAACAATGTTGGTATTGTTTACAATTCGGTTTTTATAATCATACGAAGCATCACCAAAAAGATTAACATATTTTATTTTTTTGGATGCATTTAATGGGTTATCGTATATGTATTTAATACAATTTCTAATTGCTGCTATATCTTGTTTGCCCGAGGAAAATTCATGATATATTGATTCAAGGGTAATTACTTTAACGTTTAAATTTGAATTGGAGCGATGAAATTTTGCTAATTTTTCGGCTTGGGTATAAAGAAAACTTGGTGTAATGATGGCGTAATCAATTGTGTTGTTGTAAAAATTTCCTTTTAAGTTTTGATTAGTGATTTTAGGATTATTATTTTTTAAAGGAGTGAAATAATCTTTAGCGTCAATAGCAATATATTTTCTAAGTTCCCCTAGATTTGCCTTAATTGAAAAGGAAGATTGTTGATTTTGATTCTCAATTTTAGTTACATTATATATATCTGTAACATCCCAAACTTGACTAATTCCACTGGCATTAGAAATGTTATAACTAATAATTCCGCTATCTGAAGCCGCTAAGTTATATTGAAAATGAAATTGTTTGCTGTATCCTTGAAGTTTTCTTTTGGATGTGAGCCGAATGTAGTCCAAATATCCTTTTGAACCCGGCACTCCTTTATTGTTATAATTTAGTTTTATTTTTATGTTTTCTGAGGCAGGAATTGTGCTATTTGGAGGTAATGAAGCGGTATTAAATTTAGCTTCTGAACTTGATACAATTGCTGGAATGGTTACACTTGCTATGTTTTGACCATTTGCAGAAACTTTGAATTCGGTATTTGTGAAAGCCGCAGCTACAGTTTTGATCATTAACTTCACCGGACTACTAGTGTCAATGTTAGGAAAATTAAACGAGAACTCTTGTTCTGAATCGAAATCAAAAGATTCACCAAACCATTGTCTTCCTAAATTCACGACATTAACCAGATCAACTTCATGGAATTGATAATCATCAAAAACAGTTGTGTTTTTAAAGATATCTCCTGTTGGTTGAATCATATTTTGAATCCTTTTTCCATCACCGCCTTCTAGGGTAACATAATAATAGGATTTGGTATCGTATAGATTAACATTGGTTTCACTTTCTTCGTTATAAGTGTCTACACCTTCGGCATAAAAAAGTATATAATCATCACTATTAAAAACACCATCATTCTCGCTAATCACTTGTATTGCATTTTCTGTGATGTCTAATGGATAATTGCTGTTGTTTGAAAGCGGTAGCATACGACCGCCATTACCATATACTTTTATTTTTTTTGGATTAATTCCAGCGGTATTGAATCCTAGGCTTTGTAGAAATTTGTTAGAAATTTTATAAACACCTGATTTTTCAATATAAAACTGATACCAATCTCCATTTGCAAACGCAGATTTTGTTATAACTGAAGAATTTCGGCTGGTTTTTTGTGAAATATTTTTATAAGCATTTCCCATAATAGAATAGGAAAAAGAGGTAATACGCTTAAAACCTGTATTGTCTTTAATGATTGGTGATAATACTAAAAAAGCTTGTTTTATATCTCTTGAAATATTTATTTTTAGAAATTCAGATGGACTTGTAGGAATGTTATCTAGAGATAGATCTCCCAGTTGTTGAGTAGTTAGAGATTCATATTGTACAGCAGTGATTTTTACAGAAGAATCATTTATTGCAGCTGATTCTGGGATGTTTAAAGTGTATAAAATAGATTTTTTAGAGGAATCGTAACTAAAACTTTCGCCCGAAAAAACTGGAATTTTAATTTTGAATTCCCCAATATTAATTTTTCTATTTTCAAGCCAATTAATGGTAATATTACCCGTGTTCTGAGCATGAGAAAAATAGGATAGAAGGATAAATAAAAATAAAAAGCTTTTTTTCATAGTACTAAAAACGATAATAAATTA
>NZ_JBJXDQ010000068.1:0-10902 GCF_046155325.1 Flavobacterium sp. | reverse complement strand
TAACGAACAAACAGTGAGGGCTTTATTGGAAGATTTTGAAAATTGGGAATTTGAAAATGATGGAATTGTAAAGAAATATCAATTTAAAAATTTTATTGAAGCCATGGGTTTTATTGTAAAAGTGGGGCTTATTGCCGAGAAATTGAATCATCATCCAGAGTTATTTAATGTCTATAATAAAGTTAGTATTCGATTAACTACCCATGATGCAAAAGGAGTTACCACTAAAGACTTCGATTTAGCGAAAGCCATAGATACTATACAATAAAAAAATCTCATCTATTTTTTATTTTAGATGAGATTATTATGATTTGTGCTTATGATTATTGCATTGAGCAAATAATTCCGCCCATAATCATACCAGTAACAACCCAATAGCCGCCAGCAATAAGTACATATTTCCAACTTCTTCTTTCATATAAGGCACCAGCTCCAATTATAGGTAATACAAAAAACAAACCTGTCATAAAACCATGTAATGTGCCATGTTTAAAGGTTCTAAAAGCCGTTCAGTAATCTGTCATAAAGGCTTGAAACGAAGTAAATGCTTTTGATTGGTCGCCACCAATCATACTAATAGCACCAGATTGATGGATGACTAAAAATTGTAAAATAAATGAAATTAAGAACGCATAAAAAATTGACATACCAAAAATGAGAAATATATTAGAACCCTTCATTTTTTCTTCAGTAATTCCAGCTTCTTTCATCCAAATAGTTCCGAAAACTTTGGGATGGTATCAAATAAATCCCACCACAAGTGTGGAGAGTGCCGACAATAGTATAGCAATAAAATTGATTTCCATAGGTTTTTAATTTAAAGTAAATATTTCAAATGTATAAATTTTTTATTCATGTTTTAAATCATTAATTATAAGAATAATTTTATAAAAATATAAAATATGTGTATTTCATCGATTTATTTTGCACTTTAGCAATAAAGAGTTTACTTTAGATTCATGATAATTATTTAAAATTAAATTTATGAAAAATTTATTCACTCTTCTTTTCATTTTTACTTTTTCATTACTAATGAATGCCGAAGTTTCAAAACCTGAAAAAAATGCATTAATAAAATTATATAATTCTACTAATGGAGATAAATGGTCTGTAAAATGGGATTTAAATGCCCCTGTTGCCTCTTGGTATGGTGTTGTTTTAGAAAATGAAAGGGTTGTTTCGGTTCAATTATCCAATAATAATTTAGTTGGATTTTTACCTTCGGAAATTTGTAATTTAACCCAATTAAAAAATCTTGATTTATTTAAAAATTTCATAACAGGAAAAATTCCAAGTTCAATAGGTCAATTAAAAAACTTAGAATCGTTAAAGTTATCATTCAATTTGTTTGAGGGAATTATTCCTTCTACTATAGGTCAAGCTACTTCGTTAAAAAACATTGAATTATTTATGAACAGATTAACTGGAGAAATTCCTTTTGAAATTGGTAATTTAACAAGTTTAGAGACTTTGTCTTTGTATAATAATGAAATTACAGGAACTATTCCAACTTCAGTTTATAACCTTAAAAATTTAAAAGTGTTGTTACTAAATAGTAATAAAATAAGTGGAACACTTAATAATTCTATTTCAAACTTAACACATCTTGAACAATTAAGTTTGTTTGATAATAATATCCAAGGACAAGTTCCTTTAGATTTAGAAAAATTAAACAATTTGAAAGAAATGAATATTTCTTATAATAAATTTAGTGGATTAGTTTCAAAATATTTAGCGAAATTAGATGTGTTAAATATGACAATGATAAACAATGAGGGAGTAGCTACTACTTTAAATTCATCAATAGACAAGGATAAAGCTTTTGCTTCTGAGGAATAATAATTAATAGTTTTTTTTGGTTAATAGTAATTTGAATAATTTGTATGGTTAATTACTGTGAAGTTTACTTCACAGTTTTTTTTTAAAAGCTATTTAAATTTATGTTTTGCTTATCGCTTTTGATTATTTTACTTATTTTTTTAATTAGGAAGTTTAATTTAAAATAATTTTAAAAATATATACTTGTATTTTCTAAAATTAGCCTTATATTTGCAATCGAAACATCGCGGGATAGAGCAGTAGGCAGCTCGTCGGGCTCATAACCCGAAGGTCACAGGTTCGAGTCCTGTTCCCGCTACTAAACAAGCCATTCTGAAAAGAGTGGCTTTTTTGTTATTAGTATAAAGAATAATAATATGATACATAAAGCAGGTTTTGTAAATATCATCGGAAATCCAAATGTGGGGAAATCAACCTTAATGAATGCATTTGTAGGCGAAAGATTATCCATAATAACTTCGAAAGCACAAACCACCCGGCATAGAATTCTAGGAATTGTAAACGGGGAAGATTTTCAGTTAATTTTATCAGATACACCCGGAATTATCAAGCCAGCTTATGAAATGCAGGAATCGATGATGAACTTCGTGAAGTCTGCTTTTGAAGACGCCGACATTTTGATTTATATGGTCGAAATAGGTGAACAAGAATTAAAAGACGAAGCGTTTTTCAACAAAATCATCCATTCTACTATTCCAGTTTTGTTATTGTTAAACAAAATCGATAATTCAAACCAAGAACAATTAGAAACTCAAGTCGCTTTTTGGACAGAGAAAGTACCCAATGCTGAGATTTATCCCATTTCAGCTTTGCAAAACTTTAATGTTCCCGAAGTTTTCCAAAGAATAATTTCATTGTTGCCCGAATCTCCAGCCTATTATCCAAAAGATCAATTGACGGACAAGCCAGAACGTTTCTTTGTAAACGAAACCATTCGCGAAAAAATCTTGTTGAATTACAGCAAAGAAATCCCATATGCAGTAGAAATTGTTACCGAAGAGTTCTTTGAAGATGAAAACATCATTCGAATTCGTTCCTTGATTATGGTGGAACGCGAAACCCAAAAAGGAATCATCATTGGTCACAAAGGAGCAGCCCTAAAACAAGTGGGAATTGAAGCTCGTGCCGATTTAGAAAAATTCTTTGGTAAACAAATTCATATCGAATTGTATGTGAAAGTCAACAAAAACTGGAGAAGCAACGCTAATATGCTAAAGCGTTTTGGATACAATAATTAGATTTTTAAACAGAAAGTCTTAAGATTTAAAAATCCATTTATTAAAACTACCTTTGCAAAAAATTAAAACTACCTTATTGTTTGCGTTTTAAGAAAAATGATTTTGATTACCAAAAATCTGCAATCTATAATCTGCTCCTGAAGCTTCGGGACTAAAATTTGAAATATGAATAACATAGTAGCCATTGTAGGGAGACCTAACGTAGGTAAATCGACACTTTTTAATCGATTAATACAAAGAAGAGAAGCGATTGTAGATTCGGTTTCGGGTGTAACTCGAGATAGAAACTACGGTAAAAGCGAATGGAATGGAAAAGAGTTTTCAGTGATTGATACTGGAGGTTATGTACGTGGATCTGACGATGTTTTTGAAGGCGAAATCCGCAAACAAGTTGAATTGGCTATTGATGAAGCAGATGTTATTATTTTTGTTGTAGATGTTGAAGAAGGTATTACGCCAATGGATGATATCGTTGCTCGACTTTTGCGTAAGGTAAAAAAACCTGTTTTACTTGCTGTAAATAAGGTAGATAATTCAATGCGTGAAAAAGATGCACTTGAGTTTTATAACCTTGGTTTAGGTGAATTTTACACTTTCGCCAGTATTTCTGGCAGTGGAACAGGGGATTTATTGGATGCTTTGATTGTTGCTTTTCCAGTAAAACCTGAACCAGTTCAAGAAGAAGTTGTTTTGCCTCGTTTTGCAGTTGTGGGTCGCCCTAATGCTGGGAAATCAAGTTTTATTAATGCGTTAATTGGCAAAGATCGTTTTATGGTTACTGACATTGCGGGAACTACTCGTGATGCAATTGATACCAAATTTGACCGTTTTGGATTTGAATTTAATTTAGTAGATACTGCAGGAATTCGTCGTAAAGCAAAAGTAAAAGAAGATTTAGAGTTTTATTCGGTGATGCGTTCCGTTCGTGCTATCGAATATTCGGATATTTGTATTCTTATAATAGATGCCACTCGTGGATTTGAAGGACAAGATCAAAGCATTTTTTGGTTGGCTGAAAAAAATCGTAAAGGAGTGGTGATTTTAGTCAATAAATGGGATTTGGTAGAAAAAGACACCATGTCCACCCGAGATTATGAAGCGAAAATTAGAGAGGAATTAATGCCATTTACAGATGTGCCTATTCTTTTTGTTTCGGCTTTGACCAAACAACGTTTGTTAAAAGCATTAGAAGCAACGGTTCAGGTATTTGAAAATAGACAGCAACGAATTACAACTTCTAAATTTAATGAGTTTATGTTGAAGGTTATTGAAGCATACCCGCCACCAGCAACCAAAGGAAAATATGTAAAAATAAAATATTGTATGCAATTGCCAACCCCAACCCCACAGTTTGTGTTTTTTGCTAATATGCCACAATATGTAAAGGAACCCTACAAACGTTATTTAGAAAATAAAATTCGAGAAAACTGGAACTTTTCAGGTGTTCCAATTGACATTTACATTAGAGAAAAATAGAATTAAATCAATAAAAAAAGGGTTATGAATTTGAAAAATTCATAACCCTTTTTTTATTTTAAAATGTTTTTGATATTTTATCTACAGCTTGAATTGTATAATCGAGGTCTTCATAAGAAAGGGCATCAGTGATAAACCAAGTTTCATAAGCTGATGGCGCTATATAAATCCCTTCCTGTAATAAACCATGAAAGAATTTTTTGAAGGTTTCATTGTCTCCTTTTGATGCAGATTGAAAATCAAACACTGGAGCTTTATCGAAATGTACTGAAACCATAGAACCAATTTGGTTAATAGTAAAAAGAATATTATTAGCTTTTAAAACTTTATCAATTCCAGCAGCCAAATAGGCCGTTTTTTCTTCTAATCTTTTAAATACAGATTGATCAGCTTCTAAAGCTTCTAACATTGCCAATCCTGCAGCCATGGCTAATGGATTTCCGGATAAGGTTCCCGCTTGATAAACGGGTCCTAAAGGAGCTAAATAATTCATGATTTCGTTTTTAGCTGCAAAAGCTCCAACAGGTAAACCACCACCAATTACTTTTCCAAAACAAACTATGTCTGCTTTAATACCTAATAATTCTTGAACACCACCTCGTGCTAATCGGAATCCTGTCATTACTTCATCAAAAATTAGAAGAATTCCATTGTTGGTACAAAGCTCTCTTAATCCCTCCAAAAAGCCTTTATTAGGAGGGATGCAGCCCATATTTCCTGCAACGGGTTCAATAATAATGGCTGCAATATGGTTTTCATTGGCATCTATAAGTTGTTTTACATTTTCTAAGTCATTATACTTTGCTAACAAAGTGTCTTTTGCAGTTCCTTCGGTAACTCCAGGACTGTTTGGAGAACCAAAAGTGATTGCCCCACTTCCAGCTTGAATTAAAAATGAGTCTGAATGCCCGTGATAACAACCAGAAAATTTTATAATTTTATCTTTTTTGGTAAATCCGCGAGCCAGTCTAATGGCGCTCATACAGGCTTCGGTGCCCGAATTAACAAATCTTATTTTATCAATATTAGGAACCATCGAAACTGCCAAGGCTGCTATTTGAGTTTCTAATTCTGTAGGCATTCCAAAAGAAGTACCTAATTTTGCTTTTTCAATTACTGCATCAACTACGGGTTGAAATGCGTGACCAAGAATCATCGGGCCCCAGGAATTGATATAATCAATTAATTTATTCCCGTCTTCGTCAAATAAATAAGCTCCCTTAGCACTTTTGACAAAAATGGGTGTTCCTCCTACGGCTTTGAAGGCTCTAACAGGGGAGTTTACACCTCCTGGAATTACTTTTTCGGCTTCAGCAAAAAGCTGACTGCTTCTTTGATACAGCATATTTTCTATTTAATTATTAATATAGTTTGTCCTATTGCAATAGTATTTTCAATAAGATTATTAGATTTCTTTAACTCTTCTATGGAAATATTATATTTTTTGGAAATTGAATATATAGTATCTCCTTTTTCAACGATATATAGGCTATTTTCTAATGTGTTTTTATTCGAATTAGAGTCATTATTTATCGATGAATTGACTATTTCGGTGTCGTATTGATACAATTGATATTTTTCAATAATAGTAATTAATTTAGATGGGTATAGTTCGTCAGTAGCATATCCAGCCTCTTTTAAACCTTTCGCCCAAGACTTATAATCTGTTTTATTTAAATTAAAAAGAGATGAATATCTTTTTTTCCCTGATAAAAAAAGTGAATGATCTCGAAAAGAATCTATTGGATTAGTGTATTTTCTAAAACATTCATCTATAGCATCATCGTTATATCGAACAGATTCTCCTGTCCATTCACTATTACATTTTATTCCAAAATGATTATTGGCTTGAACGCATAAAGTGCCCACTCCGGATCCAGATTCTAATAATGCCTGACCTAAAATAATGCTAGCAGGAATACTATATTTTTTCATATTAGCCTGCGCTACTGATTTGTAATTATTAATATAAGACTGTATCATTTCAGAAGTCACTTTTACTCGGCTTGTTGCTTCAAGAGTTTCTGTTTTTTTGTATATGGAATTTTTCGTTTTTGAATCTCCTCTTTTTTTAATAATTCCAACACTTGTACTATTTTGCTTTGAATCTTTTTTAGTAGTTTGAATTATCGACTTATTCGTGTTGCAACTCACGATTAGGATAATAATAAATAAAAGGAATCTTTTTTTAATCATGGAATTGTATCGTAAGTAATTTTTTTGTTTTTAGTTTCAAGTTCATCCCCTGAATTCCCTGTAATCCACCCGTGTGAATGAGTAAGATTTTTGAATACTCAGGAAAATATTTTTTATTTATTAAATCCACAACGCCATAAACCATCTTTCCAGTATAAATTGGATCCAATGGGATTTTATTTTCATTGTAAAAATTATTGATAAAACTTATTAATTCTGATGTAACTTTACCATAACCACCAAAATGATAATCAGTATTCAAATCCCAGTTTTCATTACAAACAAAATTACGAATTTCATCTTTTAGAAATGTTCCTTTTAGTGCTGGAAATCCTAATGCTTTTTGATGAGGCTTAATGCTATTAATTATGCCTGATAGAGTTCCGCCGGTACCTACTGAACAGCAGATATAATCAAATTTTTGATCTTCTAGAGTTAGTATTTCTTCACAACCTTTTATGGCAAGTTCATTAGTTCCACCCTCTGGAATCAAGTAAAAATTGTCAAATTTCTCGTTTAGTTGGGACAAAAAAGCGGATTCACTTTTTTGTTGATAAGATTCTCTTGAAATAAAATCTAGTTGCATACCACAATCTAGAGCGAATTGTAAAGTTGGATTTTCAGAGACTTTACTTTTTAATTCTTCTCCTCTAATAATTCCTATCGTTTTGAATCCGTTTTCTTTTCCTGCAAAAGCTACTGCGGCAATATGATTAGAAAATGCGCCTCCGAAAGTGACTAAAGTAGTTTTATTTTCTCCTTTTGCTTGCAATAAATTGTATTTCAGTTTTCTAAATTTATTACCAGAAACAATCGGATGAATCAAATCTTCTCTTTTAATATAAAGAGTAATTGATTTAGGAAATTGGATGTTTAATTTTTGATTCAATTCAACTATTTTTCACAAAGGTAGATTTTATAAAGAATATAAAATCAACTTTTGTAATCTGTATAAATACTTTAAATTCTTTTTTGAATATTAGTTTTGAATAATAATTTTTAGCCCTTCTTCTAATTTATCAATACTCGTTATTTTGACTATATATATACCAGTTGTTAAATTTGAAGTAGGAAACAAATATGACAATTCATTTCCTAAATTGTTTTTATTAGCAATCAATTTTCCTGTAATGTCATATATGCTATAGTTGCTAATTTCTTTTTGAAATGGATTCTGAATTGTTAGTATTTTTTCAATATTATTTTGAATCATGATGAAGTTGTTTTTTGTAATCTCATCAACTCCTAAAGTATTGTTTTTAAATGTAATTTCATATCTTGTATTAGTAGTTCCAGCAGCCAAATTCAGTTCATAAAAACTGTTTTTTATATCATAGTAAATATCGGTTGTTTTATCATGCAGATAAACATTAATTACTTCAGGAAGATTTAATATTTGATTTACTGTTATTTTATAATTAGCTGGAGAGGTACTTCTAAACCCAATTGCTATTTTTTTGTTGCTATCAAATGCTAATGAATTTATAACATATTCTTTATTACTAATTAAAAAATTCACATTGGCAGGGTAGTCATTTTGTGAAGAAGCATCCATATATCTATCAATGCCATCTGTAGATAATGGATTAAATGCCAAAACTGTTTGACTAATTGGGCCGTTATTTAACATTGTATTAAAACGAATTAGCGATGTAGTATCTGTATTTGATGTTTTCTCGTTCGATCTCTTTTCATACCTCAAACTATTATCTTCAGTTTTAAAAAGCCTATTGCTATTTTTCATTTGTACATTTCCTTTTATCAGTCCTTTTATCAAAAAACCTTGTCCAATGGGAGCGTATTTTCGTGGATAAATTGTTGCAACATCATTTATTTGAGTAATAGGTTTTCCAGAACCGTCATATTTGAAGAAAGGAGCAGGAACATAAATGTTTGAACCAGAATAGGTAGCATATCCACCTTTATAATCAGCAATAAAATGCGAATTGGAAGTTTTATCTTGTTGCCAGAAATAAGCAATTCCTGTACAATTGGTTTCAGAAATTAAAAAATTTTGTAGGTTAATTGTCGAAGGATACGGATTTCCTGTTAATGATAATTCTCCTGCTAAAACTGGAATTGAAATAGTTCCATCATTGGGTTTTCCTCTAAAGTCATAGCGCTGATTAAAACCATCTGGATTATTTTGAACACCATTGATTGTTGTAGAATTGGTGCCAGAACTTCCTTTCATAGTAAATCCCTCTCCAGGGGCTAATGTCGATGCTGATTCTACTCGAACCCAATCAGAAAAAGTAGTTTTATTGATAAATTTGCTTACCCAATAGGGAGCAATTCTAAGTGGCGATGCAGTGCCATCATAGATATTCGATGCTAAAATAATTGCCGGTGTTGTTTCGGTTATTGAGATTGGAGTTCCCAATTGTTTAATACCAAAAGGGTTGTTTGTAGCCGTTGAAGATAATGTGTTTCCAACAGGAGAACACCAATAATTATACTGAAAATTATTTACAGTCCCCTCCTGAAAGACAGACAAATTTCCTATTCCTTTATTTGTGCTAGGTCCTATTGCCCCTTGTAATAGTTGACCATCATTTCTTAAATAAAAATTGCTAGTTGTTTCTTTGAGTTCTAAATCTTGTTTGATGTATACAAATTGATTACTGGTATAAACAAAAGTATTTGAACCTACATACATTTGAGCCATTGTAGATAAATGTATTAGAAGAACTGAAATGTTGAGAGCAATAATATAGTCTTTTTTAGACCTCATAATCCTATTGCAAAAAGGGTTAATGACTTAATTGAAACAATTGCTGTTCCCTCAATTTTACCAATCCAAAGTTCTATAAAATCATTCGGTGCTAAACTTACGAAGGCTTGGATTGAAGTGTTTTGTTCTTCACTATTTAGTTTTTGTACTACTCTTGAAGAAGGTAAAAAACCAGTGTTTGAATTTTTAAATTCATATACAAATGTTCCTGAAGAATTGGAGTTGGCGCTTATTGTTGCGGATATTTTAAAAGTTTTAGATATCGCACCTTTATATTGAAGGCTACCATTTCCTGATGAAATAAAGTCAATACTATTTGTAGATAAAGTTGTTTCAGGATTGCATAAAAACATGTTAGAACTTCCATCGATTGTTGATGAATTTATAGCAACTAAAGTTCCTGTTATATTGAAATAACTTATTTCTCCAAGTGGTTTTTGGGGTAGATATGTTCCTATAACGTTCCAGTTAGAGCCATCACTTATAATACTTATAGCTTCTTTTGGTTGAGTCAATACCATATTAAGTGCGCCATCTATTGATTGTAAAGCTGTAGTCGCGATAGTAATAGAGGCTGTACTTGTATCAGATCTTTTTATGGTGTAAATCCTACCTTTAATCCCAAGAGCTGTCGGAAGTGTTATTGTTTTTGAAATAGCACCATTATTGCTAACAATGATACTATGTGTTGCATCTAAAGTTATATCTGTAGAAACTGTCGTTATTGTTTGTCCAAAAGAACCATTTACTTCAAAAGTCGAAAGTGGAGTAGTGGTTGCTATTCCAACTTGTGCCATTGAGCCATAACTTATAAAAAGTAAAAAGAAGACAAATGGAAAAGTAAATTTTTTATTATGAGTAATTTTTTTTAGCATATCTTTTAAATTTTTTTTTTAAAACAGTAATTTATAAAATTGCAAAAGGTTAAATATAGCCGTTTATCGGACAAATATAGCCGTTTATCCAATAAATATACTGTTTTTTTTTAATAGGTAGTTTAAAAAAATTAAAAATATCGTTTTTTAAGTAGTCAATTTGTTTTTCATTGGTATAAGCTTCTCTTTCAAAACTTATATTGCGATAACCTAAATCCCAATTTTTATTTAAAATCAAACGCACAATAAACTCAAGAAAATACCAAATTAAAAATTGAAAAATAAGTAATTATAATTGTTGACGTAGGTGTATTTTTTCATGATTAATCAAAACTAGATTTTTTTTATCTAATGTGTCTTTGATAAAGATAAATGGAAAAATAGCAAAACCACGATATTTTTTTGGGATTAAAAATGGACTAACAATTAGGAACATACTAATGAAAGTTTTTAAATTTGCAGCTATGAACGAACAAAGTAAAGAAAATAATTTAATCGAAGGAGAAGATTTTTATTTTACCCCTGAAGGCTATAAATGTTTTAC
>NZ_JBJXDQ010000067.1:0-36627 GCF_046155325.1 Flavobacterium sp. | reverse complement strand
CATCATTTAACTAAGGATGAATTGGTTGAGAAGTTACTTGCTTACCAAATGATACAAAACAAAACAGATTTAACTTCAAATACTGATAAACCTAGTAAATCATAATTTAATTATAAATCAATTTCATTTTAATATATAACTAATACTATAAATGAACTATAATTTATATTATGTAAAATAGAATCTTTAAACTTATAAAGTTTAAAGACCTATTGTGTACAATTAAATAATTTAGATTCTTCCAGAAATATTGTAATTATTCATTTTTCGAACCTTGGATGAAGTTAAGTAACATTAAGTTAATTCTAAAACTTAATTATCTTAATTACCTTATTTCTCTTAATTGTATAAATCTTTGTGAATTTTGCTAAAAATGTTTTAATTCTCACACAAACCCCTAAAACCAATAATTAATAAAAATTACAGAACTTATAAAATACAATGCTTATATTCATTATTTTTACATTCGAAAATATTTAACTCTTTATGAATTCAATTGCTGAACACATTGCTGATTTTTTAAAACAATATCCACCATTTGATAATTTAACTTTTCAAGAATTATCAGATATTTCCTCCAGTATTCGTGTATTGAATCTAGAAAAACGCAAAACTTTATTTCAAATTAACGATGTTTTGCATGATAGTTTTTATGTTGTAGCTTCAGGACAAATTAATTTATCCGTTATTGCTGATGCAGAAGAAACCTTATTAAATAAATGTTCTGTAGGTGATGTTTTTGGTTTACGTCCATTCTTTGCTAAAAACAATTATATGATGACTGCCAAAGCTCGTGAAGAAAGTATAATTTATGCCATTCCAATTGCAACATTTCGCCCTTTCGTAGCTAATAACCCTAATGTTTTAGATTTTTTATTGCAAAGTTTTGCATCAAATACAGGCAATCCAAGTGATAAAGAAAATACAAGAGGAAAATTAATTTCCGACAATGTGTACTACTCTGAACAAGAATCTGGTATGCAATATATACAGTCTTTATCATATAACACCATACCTCTTAAAGCTTCTAAAACTAGTATTGTTCAAGAAATTGCTCAAGAAATGACTAACAATCTGAGCAATAATATTATAATTTGTGAAAACGAATATCCTATTGGAATTGTTACTCATTCAGATATGTGTACCAAAATTGCAACAGGTAGATTTCCTTTGAACAGTACTATTGATAAAATTATGGTTTATCCAGTTGTTACTGTAGTAGAAAATGTTTCTTTGGCTGAGGCACAACTGTTGATGTTAAAATATAATGTTACTCATTTGTGTGTAACCCAAGATGGTACTGATAAATCTTCTGTTAAAGGTGTTATATCACAACATGATTTAATTGCTGCTCAAGCTAGTAATCCTGGTGTATTAATAAAAGAAATTAAACGCTCACAATCATCAAAAGATTTAAAACTCATTCGAGATCGATTGACTGATATTATTCAGAAATCAATTCATAAAAATATACCAATTTCTTATATTAATAATATTGCAAGTGAAATAAACTTAGCTATAATTAAAAGAGCTGTTGAATTATCTATTTTAGATTTAGGCTCTCCTCCTGCTCGATTTGCTTGGTTAAGTATAGGAAGTCAAGGTAGAAAGGAACAATTATTATTAACAGATCAAGATAGTATATTAATTTTTGAAGATGTTACTGCAGATAAGTATCGAGACGTAAAAGACTATTTTCTTAAACTAGGCAGAAGAACTACATCCATATTAGAAAAAGTAGGATATCAACCTTGTCCAAATGGACAAATGGGAAGTAATATGTTATGGTGTAAATCATTGACAGATTGGACAAAACAGTATAATTTTTGGATAAATACTCCAGGTGAAAACAGCAATAATATTAGTAGTATATTTTTTGATTATGAAATTGCTTTTGGAGAACAAAAAATTGAAGAAGCCATAGAAAATGTAATTTTTAATAATATAAAAAACAATACTTTATTTTTTGATTTCCTAGGAAATGATGCTTTAAAAAATAATTCACCTTTAACCTTTTTTAAGAATTTTAATATTGAAGAACAAGGAATAAACAAAGATAAATTTGATATTAAAACTAAAGCTTTAATGCCATTGATTGACGGGGCTCGTCTTCTAATTTTGAGTCATAATATTAAAGGCATAAACAATACGTATTTAAGATTTAAACAATTAGCAATTACTGATTCTAAAAATTCTGAAATATATTTAAATTGTGCCGATGCCTTTTCAATACTATCAAAATTCAGAACACTTGAAGGATTGAAAAATGATAATTCAGGTCAATTTATTAATTTGAAGGAATTATCAAAAGTGGATAAAGAAAATTTAAAAAATGCCTTTACTCCAATGAGAGAATTAGAAGAACTTATCAAATCTAAATTTCAATTGACTCAATTTTCATAGATATGCTTGACTGGTTAAAAAACATTAATAAAGAGTATCCTGATTTTTGGAAAAATTATATGTCAAAATTTGAAAAAAAATCAAATCGCTTTGTAGTATTGTGTACTGAAACATCAGGCCTTAATCCAAATAAGGATGTTATTATTTCTATGGGAGCTTTCGGTATTATTGATAATACAATTCACATTGGCGATAATTTTGAGGTTATTTTGCTGCAGTATAAATACCTTCATAATAATGGACTTTCAAACGAGTTTATTATTGATAGTAAAATGAAAAAATTAAGCGAACCCGATGCAATAATAAAATTTATTGATTTTATTGGAAATTCCACTTTAGTTGGGCATCACATTGATTTTGATGTAGAAATGATAAATATTGCCCTTGAAAAAATGGATTGCGGTAGATTGAAAAACGAAGCTTTGGATGTCGATATTATGTATCGAAAATTACATGATATTACCAACAAACAATTCTCTTTAGATGAACTCTGCGATCAATATAAACTTCCAAAAAGTGATCGAAATTCTTCAACTGAAGACGCCTATAAAATAGCCTTGCTTTTCCTTAAATTAAAGTCTAGATTGGGTTTGAATTAAATTGAAATAATTTGTTCAAATTCTCCGTGATGACTTATTGATACTGGTCTTGAAGCTAAATTACATTTTCCGAAACAGTTTGGAATTCCATTAATTTTAATTATGCCCTCTCGATTATTCAATTGTTTAATTGCATTAAAATCATCTATTTTTTCTAGTGAAATTGTATTAACAAATTGTTTTGTAATTACCGTTTTTGTAAAATACACATTGTCTTTTATACTGACTTTTCCAAAAATTATTTGGTTCCTTATTTTTAAATCCGAGCATTCTAATTGCAACGGAAAATAACCTCTAATTCCCGTTTGACGATTGTATATCTTATAAGCTGCCTCTTTCCTACTCCATAAATTCCAAACCATAACTTCTGGATTTATAGAATTCAAAATCATTAACTGCTCATTTTTTGTAAAGATTTTATCTAAAAAGCCTTTACGTTGCCAATTACTTTCTTTTCGGGCTAATGCCAAATCGATAATGTCATTTCCTATCACTTTTCAGACAATTTAGTTTCAATAATTTCTAATGCCGATTTTACATCAAGCATTCTTTCCATAGATTCGTTGTCGATTACAATCTTGTATTTCTCTTCAATATCCAAAATAACATCGACTAAATTTGCGGAGTTTATTCGTAAATCATTAATAAAATCTGTGTTTTCGGTCAAAATATCAAATGCTTCTTGATTATGGATATATGGTTTTATGATTTCTTTTAACTGTTCTATTGTTTCTTGTTTGTTCATGTTTTTAGTTTTTAAATTTTTTAAAAATTACGCAACCATTCACATCGCCAAAACCAAAACTGGCTTTTGCTATGATATTAATTTCTTTTTTAATGAGTTGCTGCGGAATTCGAGATGCAGCAATGATTGAAGTGATTTCCGGATGCAAATCTTCACAATTTATATTCGGAAAAATAAATCCATAATGCAATTGCAAAACCGAAGCAACACTTTCGATACTTCCAGCACCAGATAAACAATGACCAACCATAGATTTTAATGAGTTAATATATGGAAAATCAAAACCCCTCCTATCTAATGCAACACTCCAATTTTGAAGTTCTAGACTATCTTTTGAAGTTGCTGTAAGATGACCATTGATGGCATCAATATCATTTGGATTTATTTTTGCATTTTTCAAAGCATCTTGAATACATTTTTGTACAGCAATAGGATTTGGAGCTGTCATCGTTCCTAAACCACGTTGCCCACCAGAATTGATATTTCCACCAAGTACTTCTGCATAAATCCTTGAGCCTCGAGACAAAGCTGTGTCTAAATCTTCCAATACCAAAGCTCCTGCCCCACTTCCTGGAACAAAACCAGAAGCACTAGCAGACATTGGCCTTGACCCTTGTTCTGGCGTTTCGTTATGCTTAAATGTACATACTTTCATTGCATCAAATCCACCCCAAATGTACGGACCGGAATCGCTCGTGCTTCCCGCCAAAATACGTTTTGCTTGTCCCGATTTTATTCGTTCAAAAGCCATCAAAATACTTTCGGTTCCTGTTGTACAAGCAGAGGAGTTCGTGCTAACCTGATTTCCCAATCCCAGTTTACCTCCTAAATAGGCACTTACACCACTATTCATAGTTTGTGCTACGGCCGTACTTCCTAATCTTCGGGTTTGAAAATCATCAATTTTATAAATACTTTCTCTGAATTTATCAATACCAGAAGTTCCAGTTCCAAAAATAGTTCCGTTATTCCAATCGGGTTCTTCGTTATTTACAATTGATAATCCAGCATCTTTCCATGCATCGATTCCAGCAATTACACCATATAAAATACCAGAAGAATTAAAATTCCGTAGTTCTAATTCCGTAAAATAACCCAAAGATAATTCGGTTGAAATTTCAGGCTTACCAGCAATTTGACAAGAAAATTGCAATCGCTCCAATTCGGCATCGTGTTTTATACCTGAAATCCCGTTTTTTATGGCATGGGTAAACGCATCAAGTCCCACCCCATTTGGAGCAACAACACCTAAACCAGTAATGACAACACGTTTATTCATGTAAAAAAATTAATTTCAATAGCAATATCAATGGCAATAGCAATATTAAAAAATCAAACTAAATTAGCACATCGTTATTTTAATCCTGTGTTAGCCCCCTCTCCTTCGGAGAGTCCCGATACTTTCGGAGGGGAGAGGATCATACCAGCAATTATTCCACTACAAACCGTTTCATCTTTTTCGTTTTTCATTATAACCTTGCATTTTAGTTTACCAAATCTAAAGTATATTTTTTCTGAAATTACTGTTACTTTTTCATTTGGATATACTGGCTTTAAAAATTCTATTTCTGTTGATGTTAAGGCAATTGAGGTGTTTTTAGTAAATGTACTATTTAGCAAATAGATTCCCAAACACACCACTCCTATTTGCGCCATCACTTCGATTAAAATTACTCCAGGCGTAATTGGATTGTCTTTGAAATGTCCTTTATAAAAATCCAATGTTGAATCAAAAGTGTAAGTACCTTCAACTCCATTTTCATCAATATCAAGCAATTCATCCACAAACTGAAAAGGTTTGGAATAGGGCAATTTTGATATGATTTCTTGTTTTTCCATACTCTTCTGAGCCACTGATTCACAGATTAAAAATGTACCTAATAAATTAAAAAAATCTGTGAATCTGTGGCTAATTATTTTAAAATTTTAATAAAACCTTTTGCGCAGAAAATCCTGGGCCAAAACTCAACATTAATCCTATCTCTCCTTTTTTTGGTTCATTATCCATGATTCTTTCCAATACATACAAAACAGTAGCACTAGACATATTACCATACAATCGCAATACTTCTTTTGTATCATCAATATTTTTTCCTAAATCTAAAAATAAACTTTCTACTGTTTGAACAATTTTTTTGCCACCTGGATGAAAAATTAAATGGTCTAAATCATAGGTACTTAAATTATTTTTCTTTAAAAAAGGGTTTATGATGTCGGGAAAATGAGATGCAATAGTTTCCGGTACTTCAATATCTAAAATCATTTGTAAACCTGAATTGGTCAGTTTGAATCCCATCATGTGTGCCGCATCATAAAAATGATACATTTCTTCATCTAAAATTTCTGGACCTTCATCAGCATCATGAGAAGAAAGCAACACACAAGCTGCACCATCACCAAAAATGGCAGCACTAACAATATTAGCCATCGAAAAATCATCCAATTGAAATGTGGCTGTTGGGCTTTCTACTGCAATAACAGCCGCTCGTTTTCCAGGATTAGCTTGCAAGAAATTCTTAGCATAAATAATTCCTGAAATGCCTGCAGCACAGCCCATTTCAGTTACGGGAAGCCGAACAATATCCTGACGTAATTTCAATTTATTAATCAAATAAGCATCAAGAGAAGGAATCATTATTCCGGTACAACTAACGGTAATAATAAAATCTAACTCTTCGGGTTTCCAACTCGCTTTAAGCAATGCTTTTTCTAAAACTTTCTCTCCTAAATCGATTACTTCCAGAGCATAAATATCGTTTCTCTCTTCAAATGAGGTTTTCGTAAAAACCTCTATTGGATCCATAATGGAATAGCGTTTATCAACTGCGGCACCTTCAAAAATTTTCTTCACTTTCCGAATAAAACGAGAATCTTGACCAATAAGCCAAGCATCGAGAAACGGAATTATTTCATCGGTAGTTCTAGAATATTTTGGCAATTGCTTAGAAACACATTTAATTTTCACACTCATATTTATAATCAATTTATTGATTTTTTAACCACATAGAATCATAGTTTTTAAAAATGAAAAAAGAAGTTTCACTTTTTTTTAGATTACAGAGCTAGTTGAACCCATAACCCGAGGCCGCCAAAGCGGACGAACAGGCGAAGCAAATGGGCTATCAAACTCTTTTTTCTATGAATCTATGTGGTTAAATTTTTAAATTCATTGCTTTATTTTAATTTTTATGAATTGCACCCAAAGGATTAATCAAACGATCATTCCAGAAATATTTTTATCAATTAGGGTGGTATTTTTCACACTCTCTTTTTCTTTCTTCGAACCTCTAACTTCCTACTTTCTCAATTATCCATTGGTATCGAAAAGCCCATTTCCATTTAATTTTATAATTAATTACCTTTATCTTTTCTGAAAAACGTACTAATTCTTCTTTTTTAAATCCTCTTAAAATAGAAACCAATCCATCTTCACGAGACATCGCATTTAATCGAAAAATAAAACACAAAACTTGAAATAATCTATAAGCAACGGCACTTCTGTGCAAATCATTTACTACAATTCCAATTCTAGAATTAGCATTAAAAACAGACATTAATTGGATGATTTCTGAATCTTTAAAATGATGTAATGTCAATGTACACAATACAACATCATATTTTAAGTTTTTGAAATCTTGACTGAAAACATCTTCACAGCGAAAACGTATATTAGGATAATCTACAGATAATTTAGTAGCATAATTAACCGTAAAGGCATTGGCATCAATACCAATTAATTGAAAATTAAAATTGTTTGTAATCCCAAAATTAGCGAGTGCTCGCAACATGTCTCCATTACCACATCCTACATCTACAATCGTGATTTGCTGTGACTTTGGAATAGAAATAATTAAATCCCGGAGACCAAGTAAAGATAATTTGTTTCCTCCTAAGAGCTGATTTATTTTGGCAATTTTATCTAAAGCATCCCGCAATATTTCACCTTCCAATGCAAAATCATCCATTATTTCTGGAGTGTTAGATCTATATTTTGTGTCAATATACATCTTAAGATTTTAAAGTTATAGGAGAACCATGGGTTTGCTTTATAATTTGGGGAACTATAAAAGTAAATCTAATCATTAATTTCATAATAAAAGTTGCAACCTTTTCATTTCGCAAAATTTTAGCTAATAATCGTCCTGTAGCAAGTCTGTATTTAAAATTGATATTCCACTCATGTGTGTATTTTTTTTCTAATTCTTTTCTAGAACTAATTCTATGATTTAAAAAATCCGAAACTAATTCGGATGCAATTTTAGCACTATGAATTGCCATCGCCATTCCGTTGCCACACAGAGGATGAATTAATCCTGCCGTGTCTCCAATCATCAAAATATGGTTTTCTACAGCGGCTTTCTTCTCGAAAGAAATTTGACTAATTGTTAATGGCTTATCAAAAAGTAAAATGCTGTTTTCAAAAACATGCTTCAAATGAGGGTTTTTACAAATAATTTTAGATTGAAATTCCTCGATATTCTTATGATTTTTAAAAGTTTCATAATCTACTAAATAGCATATGTTTATTTTGTTATTTTCGATTTTCGAAACGCCACAATATCCCCCTTTAAAATTATGGAGTCCTACCAAATCATTAGGGAAATCTCCAGAATAATGTGCTTTTACAGCCAACCATGGCGATTTTTTAAAAATAAAATTCCGATTTAATTTCTGATCAATAGTAGAGCGCTTTCCGAAAGCTCCTATAACGACTTTTGATTTTAATTTTAAGTTATTTAGTGTAGTAATATAAAATTCATTTTCAATAAATTGAATATCTGTTACAGTGTCCTGAATGATTTGGCAACCGTTTTGAATTGCTTTTTGGGATAAATAATAATCTAATTCATAACGGCTGATACCAAATCCGCCTAAAGGTAAATCACTAGAAATTGCTTTTCCTGACGAAGTTGAAAACTCCATTTTAGTAATTTTTGAAGGTTTCAAATCCCTAATTTCAATACCTAACCAATTGAAATAAGGCAATACTTCATTCGAGATGTATTCGCCACAAACCTTGTGTTTTGGAAAATCATTTTTTTCAAGGATACCAACCTTTATTCCCAATTTAGATAAATGTATACCACTTGTGAGTCCTGCCAAACCTCCGCCAATAATTACAACATCCATAGCTATTTTTATACTCACGCTAATTTAGTACTATTTATTCTCTTATATTTATATAATTAGGTTAAAATTTTACATAAAAAAAAGCGAGATAGAATTTCTATCTCACTTTTTTTATTAGATGAACTATTTTGAATTTATTTAGCCTATCTTTTTCATTGCCGTCATCGACTCTCTCAACCAAGCTCCAATGTCTTCGATTGGGTGTTGACGAATTTCGTTGTTTACCGCGATAAGAAGCGCATTATCAACACCGTTTGAAGTAGAAAAAGCTTTGCCAATAATTTTGGTTTCTACCGTTTTCATAAATTCTGTCAATAACGGTTTACAAGCGTGATCAAACAAATAACAACCGTATTCAGCAGTATCAGAAATGATTCTGTTCATTTCGTACAGTTTTTTTCTAGCTACAGTGTTTGCAATCAACGGCAATTCGTGTAATGATTCATAGTAAGCTGATTCTTCAATAATTCCGGATTGTGTCATTGTTTCGAAAGCTAATTCCACACCTGCTTTTACCATGGCGATCATCAAAACTCCATTGTCAAAATATTCTTGTTCCGAGATATGAGCCGCTGTTGGAGCTGTTTTTTCGAAATTAGTTTCTGCTGTTGCAGCTCTCCAAGTCAATAAATTGATATCATCATTTGCCCAGTCAATCATCATGTTTCTTGAAAATTCACCAGAGATGATATCATCCATGTGTTTTTGAAACAACGGACGCATAATGTCTTTTAATTCTTCTGCTATTTCGAATGCTTCAATTTTTGAAGGATTATTCAAACGATCCATCATATTGGTGATTCCACCATGTTTCAAAGCTTCTGTAATAGTTTCCCAGCCGTATTGAATTAATTTTGAAGCATAAGCTGGTTCGATTCCTTTTTCGACCATTTTATCAAAACACAAAATAGAACCAGTTTGTAACATTCCACAAAGAATAGTTTGTTCTCCCATTAAATCTGATTTTACTTCGGCAACAAAAGAAGAGTTCAAAACTCCCGCTTTATGACCACCAGTGGCAACTGCATAGGCTTTTGCTTGAGCAAAACCTTCGCCGTTTGGATCGTTTTCTGGGTGAACAGCTATTAATGTTGGTACACCAAAACCTCTTTTGTATTCTTCCCGAACTTCAGATCCCGGGCATTTTGGAGCACACATAATTACCGTAATATCTTTACGAACTTGCATTCCTTCTTCAACAATATTAAACCCGTGAGAATAAGCCAGCGTAGAACCGTTTTTCATCAGGGGCATAATTGCTGTAACTACAGCAGTATGTTGTTTGTCTGGAGTAAGATTACAAACTAAATCAGCAGTTGGAATTAATTCTTCATAAGTTCCTACTTTAAATCCATTATCTGAAGCATTCAAAAAAGAAGCTCTTTTTTGTGAAATCGCATCAGCACGCAAAGCATAAGAAATATCTAAACCAGAATCTCTCATGTTTAAACCTTGGTTAAGTCCCTGAGCTCCACAACCCACGATAACTACTTTTTTTCCTTTAAGTGCTTCAATTCCATTTGAAAATTCAGATTGATCCATGAATTCGCATACGCCTAATTGTTCTAATTGTAATCTAAGTGGTAATGTGTTGAAATAATTTGCCATTTTTTTATTTAATTTATGATTTTAATTCGTCTAATAATGTGGAAATTTCCATTTTTTGTTTTGATACTGATATTCTTCCGGAACGCACAAACTGCATGATGCCGAAAGGTTTTAATTTATTGTATAAGTCATTTATTTCAGATCGTTTTCCCGACTTCGAAATTACAAAGAAATCTCTAGAAACAGTAACAATTTCCGAGTGGCTTTCCTTGATAATATTTTGGATTTGTCTTTCGTCAAATAACAAGCTAGATTCAATTTTGAAAATGGCACTTTCTAAGAAAATGGTTTCTTCGTCAATATGATAAAAAGCTTTGATAACTTCAATTTGTTTTTCGATTTGACCTACAATGTTTTGCACCCATTTTTCGGTAGTGTTAACTACAATAATAAAACGAGAAACATTTTCAATTTCTGATTCTGAAACATTAAGACTCAATATATTAATGTGTCTTTTTAAGAATATACCCGATATTCTGTTCAACAAACCTACATTGTTTTCTGAATAAACAGAAATGGTGAATATTTTATTTTCCATTTTAATTTTTTGTTTAAAGTTTTCTTTGTTTAATGTTTCAGGTTGAGCAACTTGAAACTTTAAACTTTAAACTTTTTTATGATAATCTTATGTCCGCAACCGAAGCTCCTGTTGGAATCATTGGGAATACGTTATTTTCTTTTTCAACCATAACTTCCAAGAAATACGAATCTTTTGAAGCCATCATTTCGGCAACGGCGGCATCTAATTCTTCTCTTTTGGTTACTTTTTTTGCTTTAATATAATAACCTTCTGCAATGGCACAAAAATTTGGATTTACCATTATTGTTGAAGCATATCGATTGTCAAAAAATAATTCTTGCCATTGACGAACCATTCCTAAAAATTCATTATTAAGAACTACAATTTTCACAGGAACTTTCGATTGAAAAATAGTTCCCAATTCTTGGATATTCATCTGAAAACCGCCATCACCAATAATTGCTACCACTTCACGCTCTGGCATTCCCATTTTGGCGCCAATAGCTGCGGGCAAAGCAAATCCCATAGTTCCTAAACCGCCCGAGGTTACGTTACTTTTTGTGGTATTAAATTTGGCATAACGACAAGCAAACATTTGGTGTTGTCCCACATCCGAAACCATAATGGCATCTCCTTTCGAATGCTTATTTATCATTTCGATAGTTTCTCCCATCGAAATTCCTTTGTTGTTCGTTGGTGCAAGTTCCTCGTTAATAACCATTTCGAGTTCTATTTTGTATTTTTCTTTGAATTCATTGTGCCAAGAATCGTGTGATTTTTTGTCAATTAATGGAATCAAAGCCGTCAAAGATTCTTTAACATCGGCTAATACGGCCACAGTTGTTTTGACATTTTTATCTATTTCGGCAGAGTCGATTTCAAAATGAATTACTTTGGCTTGTTTTGCATAAGTGGCTAAATTTCCTGTAACTCTATCGTCAAAACGCATTCCAAGTGCAATCAATACATCGCATTCATTGGTTAAAACATTGGGACCGTAATTTCCGTGCATTCCCAACATACCTACATTTAAGGGATGATTTGTTGGCAAAGCCGAAAGTCCTAAAATAGTCCAAGCGGCAGGAATTCCTGATTTTTCGATAAAAGCTTTCAATTCGGCTTCCGCTTGGCTCAAAATAATTCCTTGACCAAATATAATGTATGGTTTTTTGGCATTATTAATAATTTCGGCAGCTTCCGCAATTTTTTCAAGTTTCAAAACCGGTTTCGGATTATAACTTCTAATACCAGTACACTTTTTATAGCTAAATTCAAAGGTGTCGAATTGAGCATTTTTTGTGATGTCAATTAATACAGGACCTGGACGACCCGATCTTGCAATATAAAAAGCTTTTGCCATGATTTCAGGTATTTCATGAGCTTCGGTAATTTGGTAATTCCATTTGGTTACCGGAGTCGAAATTCCGATAATATCCGTTTCCTGAAAAGCATCCGAACCTAACAAATGCTTTCCTACTTGACCCGTAATGCAAACCATTGGAGTTGAATCGATTTGAGCATCTGCAATTCCTGTAACAAGATTTGTTGCTCCTGGACCCGATGTTGCAATAGCCACACCCACTTTACCCGTTGCTCTAGCAAAACCTTGGGCAGCATGAGCGGCTCCTTGTTCGTGTCGCACCAAAATATGTTGCAATTGATCTTGAAATTTATATAATTCGTCATATACTGGCATGATAGCGCCACCCGGATAACCATAAACTAAGTTTACTCCTTCTTCGAGTAAACATCTAATAACAGCTTCTGCACCTGATATTTTCATTTTTTTTTATTTTTTTTTCCTCCCACCTTACCCTCTACATAGGAGCGGGAGTTGTAACTGGTATTGGAGAGTTCTATTTATTATTTTTAAACTGTAATCTGCTATCTGAAATCTGAATACTACTTATCTGTAACACATCCCGTTGATGCGCTTGAAACGGATCTTGCATATTTTAGTAAAACCCCTTTTGTTGCTTTCAATGGTGGTTGTACCCAAGCTGCTTTTCTTTTAGCAAATTCTTCATCAGAAATCTTCAAATTGATGGTGTTTTTTACTGCATCAATAGTTATTAAATCTCCGTTTTCTACAAGTGCAATTCCTCCACCATCGTAGGCTTCTGGTGTAATGTGACCTACTACAAAACCGTGTGAACCTCCTGAAAATCTTCCATCGGTAATCAATGCTACCTTATCTCCTAAACCAGCTCCCATAATGGCCGATGTTGGTTTCAACATTTCTGGCATCCCTGGACCTCCCTTAGGACCGCAATATCTAATGACAACTACATCTCCTGGTTTGATTAAACCTGCTTCTAATCCCGGAATCACTGTAAATTCGCTTTCGAAAACGACGGCAGTTCCTTCAAAATATTCGCCTTCATTACCGCTAATTTTAGCTACACAACCTTCTGAAGCTAGGTTTCCGTATAGAATTTGAATGTTTCCTGTTGGTTTCAATGCTTTTTGAATTTCATGAATTACCTCTTGACCGTCATTTAAATCTGGAACAGTAGCCAAATTTTCGGCTAAAGTTTTCCCAGTTACAGTCAAACAATCTCCGTGTAGAAGCCCTTCTTTTAATAAATATTTCATTACTGCAGGAACTCCTCCAACAGCATGTAAATCTTCCATCATGTATTTTCCGCTTGGTTTCAAATCAGCAAGCACGGGTATTTTATCACTAATATCTTGAAAATCTTTTAATGTGATTTCAATATCAACCGAATGAGCCATAGCGATTAGATGCATTACGGCATTTGTTGAACCTCCTAAAACTGCCACAATTGTAATGGCATTTTCGAAAGCTTTGCGCGACATTATATCTCTCGGCTTGATGTCTTTTTCTAATAATATTCTAATGGCTTTTCCAGCTTCTTCACATTCTTTCTTTTTATCGTCGCTTAATGCTGGATTTGAAGAACTAAAAGGCAAACTCATCCCTAAGGCCTCAATAGCCGAAGCCATTGTATTTGCTGTGTACATGCCGCCACAAGCTCCAGCTCCTGGACAAGCATTTTGAATCACTCCTTTAAAATCTTCGGGAGTGATGGTATTGTTGAATTTTTTTCCTAAGGCTTCGAAAGCTGAAACGATATTTAATGATTCTCCTTTCCATTTTCCTGAGTGAATTGTTCCACCATAAACCATAATTGCTGGACGATTCACTCTACCCATTGCCATAACAGCGCCTGGCATATTTTTATCACAACCTGGAATGGCTATCAAACCATCATACCATTGCGCTCCCATAACGGTTTCAATAGAATCGGCAATTACATCACGAGAAACCAATGAAAAACGCATTCCTTCAGTACCGTTAGAAATTCCATCACTAACACCAATAGTATTAAATATTAAACCTACTAAATCGGCATTCCAAACTCCTTTTTTGACATCTTTTGCAAGATCATTTAGGTGCATATTACAAGTATTTCCTTCATACCCCATACTGACAATACCGACTTGCGCTTTTTTCAAATCTTCTTCGGTTAAACCTATTCCATATAACATAGCTTGTGCGGCTGGTTGGGTAACGTCTTGAGTGATGGTTTTACTATACTTATTTAATTCCATTGTCTTTATTAATTTGTTTTTTTGTTTATTTTAGGTTTTAATTATACAATTGTAGATTGCCCTATGTGAACATTATCATTATTAAAATACAATAAGTCGTCTTTGCTTAATATAAAATTCGATATAAAATCCCCTACTTCATTGGTTCCAAATTTTGAAATCGAACTTAAATCAACTGTTACAATTTTATGCTCAAATGCTTTTTCAACACCTTCGTATACTTTCTTAGCTTCAGTATGCAAACCAAAATGTTCCAACAACATGGCCGCAGCCAAAATGGAAGCAATTGGATTAGCAATATTTTTACCTTTTACCTCAGGATAAGAACCATGAATTGGTTCGAAAAGTGCTTTGTTATTTCCAATCGAAACCGAAGCCAATAATCCACTTGAACTAGCAATAACACTAGCCTCATCGGATAAAATATCACCAAACATATTTTCGGTCAAAATGACATCAAACTGTCTTGGATTCAACATCAATTGTTTGGCAGCATTATCAACATATAGAAAATTTAAAGCCACATCAGGATAACTCTCCCCTATTTTTTGAACAACTCTTCTCCATAATCGCGATGTTTCCAATACATTAGCTTTATCTACTAAGGTTACTTTTTTTCTGCGTCTTTGAGCTTCTTTAAAAGCTAGATGAGTGATTCTGCTAATTTGCTCTTCTGAATATTCATAGGAATCAGATGCAATTGTACCATCATCACTAATGTGTTTATCCCCAATATATACTCCTCCTGATAATTCTCTATAGATTACAAAATCAACATCTTCGATGATTTCTCTTTTTAAAGGAGAAGAATCAAGTAAAGCATTGTATGGTTTTATAGGCCTAATATTGGCAAATAAACCTAATTCATTTCTTAATTTTAATAGTCCTTGTTCAGGTCGAACTTTTGCCTCGGGAGTATCATACTTTGGATCGCCAATAGCTCCAAATAAAACCGCATCGGTATTTAAACAAAGATTAAGCGTTTGATTAGGGAGTGCACTTCCGGTTTTATCAATTGCAATGGCACCTACATAAGCATCCTCAAAAACAAATTCATGATCATAAACCACTGCAATAGCGGTTAATGTCTTCTTTGCCTGTAAGATTACTTCGGGTCCAATTCCGTCTCCTGATAGGACAGCAATTTTTAAATCCATGCTTTTTATTAATTAAATCTTAATTCTTTAGATTAATTCACTTTCAATTTTACAAGCTTCTATAATTTGGTGAATGTCACTATCCAACACTTCTTTTTTGATATCGGCAAATTTTAAAAACTCTAAGTAAACTATATCTAATTGTACTTTGGTTAAATTATAACCTACTTTTTTAGCTCTATAAGCTAAGGCTGCTCTACCACTTCTGGCAGTTAGTATTATCGATGACTCATTGACGCCTACATCTAACGGGTCCATAATCTCATAAGTTTCTCTATTTTTAATAACGCCGTCTTGATGAATTCCTGAGCTGTGCGCAAAGGCATTAGCACCAACAATTGCTTTGTTGGGTTGAACAATCATTCCCATGCTATCAGAAACCAATCGACTCATTTCGTTCAATTGTTTGGTTTTTACATCGGTGTATAAATTCAAATAAGGGTGTTGTTTAAAAATCATAACCACTTCTTCAAGTGCTGTGTTTCCTGCTCTCTCCCCTATTCCGTTTATAGTACATTCTATTTGACGGGCACCATTCATAGCTCCAGCAATTGAATTAGCAGTGGCCATCCCTAAATCATTATGACAATGACAAGAAATGGTTACATTTTCGATTCCTTTTACATTTTCTTTCAAGTATTTTATTTTTTCACCATATTCACTTGGTAAACAATATCCTGTAGTGTCAGGAATATTTAGTACTGTAGCTCCTGATTTGATTACCTCTTCACAGACTCTTGCCAAAAACGCATTATCAGTTCTACCAGCATCTTCTGCATAAAATTCTACATCTTCAACAAAAGTCTTCGCATACGAAACTGCATATTTTGCTCTAACAATAATATCTTCTGGTGTTGTATTTAATTTATATCTAATATGAGAATCTGAAGTACCTATTCCAGTGTGTATTCTAGGCCTTACCGCATTTTTAAGTGCATCAGCCGCAACATCAATATCATTTTTTACAGCTCTGGTTAAACCACAAACAGTTGCGTTTTTTACAATTTTACTTATTTCTGAAACCGACAAAAAATCACCTGGACTTGAAACTGGAAAACCGGCTTCAATAATATCTACTCCCATTTCGTCAAGTCTAGCGGCTATAACAAGCTTTTGCTGAGTGTCTAATTTACATCCTGGGACTTGTTCACCATCTCTTAAAGTGGTATCAAAAATTTGGACTTTCTCTTTATTCATTTTAAAATATTTAATGTAATTTCACATCTTGAAACAAAATTAGTTTTTATTACTAAGTTATAAAACTTGTTATTAGATTTAATACTAAATATAAAGCAAACAATTGCTTTATAATCGTTTGATTAATAACGATTTAAACCTATATATATTACAATGGCTAACCATCAAAAAGATTCGTTATTTGTTCTCATAAAATCGCTTTCAAAATCCGAAAAAAGACAATTCAAAATTTTTGCTAGTAGACTTGAAACAAGTTCAAACACAAAGTTTATCGAACTATTTAATGTTTTAGATAAATCAGATGTTTATGATGAGAAAATAATTCTTAAAAGCGGTGTTATCAAAAAAATACAACTTTCAAACTTAAAATCTTATTTATACAAACAAATTTTAGTGAGTATTCGATTGAATATTCCTAGCCAAAATATTCGATATCAGTTACGTGAACAAATTGATTTTGCTACTATTTTATATAATAAAGGTTTGTATAAACAAAGCTTGAAAATACTAGATAAAACTAAGTTGCAAGCAATGGAAAACGATGAGAATTACATAGCTTACGAAATTGTTGAATTCGAAAAATTAATTGAATCTCAATACATTACAAGAAGTATTCAGGGTCGAGCTGATGAATTAGTAATTCAGGCCAAGGAGTTAAATTATAAAAACATCATTTCTAGTAAATTATCTAATCTTTCCCTGCAATTATATGGCATAATGCTCAAAACAGGTTACGTAAAAAGTGATGAAGAGCAAAAATATATTGATGATTATTTCAATAAACATACAGCTAAACTTAATGAAACCAAATTTGGTTTTCGTGAAAAATATTGGTATTACAATGCCTATTTGTGGCGCAGTTTTTTAGTCCAAGATTTTTTGTCATGCTATAAATATGCTCATAAATGGGTTACTCTTTTTTATGATAATAAATACATGATTTACCTAAATCCTGTTTTTTTCTTGAAAGGAAACCATTACTTATTAGAGTCTTTGTTTATGTTGAAGTACAAGTCCA
The DNA here is from genome assembly GCF_046155325.1 of Flavobacterium sp. Taxonomy (GTDB): domain Bacteria; phylum Bacteroidota; class Bacteroidia; order Flavobacteriales; family Flavobacteriaceae; genus Flavobacterium. The sequence goes on along the minus strand of NZ_JBJXDQ010000067.1, from coordinate 18,674 downwards.
ATTTCAAGAAATACTTGGAATTGCTGGAAGACACCATCAACGATCCCCAGTTTCCGGTCAATGATAATATTACTTCTTTGTCTTTCTTGTATTTGTATAATAATAAATTGAATTATCATATTCTAGAAGGAACCTTTACAGAGAGTGAATACCTAATTCCAGAAATTCTAAACAAAATTAAATTACATAGTGATCACCTTGATGAGCATCATGAAATGTTATTTTATTATAAAATAGCTTCCATTTATTTTGGAGTTGAAAAATATAACGAATCGATATTCTATCTCGAAAAAATCATCAACAACAAAAACCTTTATGTTCGTGAAGATTTGGCTTGTTTCGCTAGATTATTATGTTTGATTGCCCATTACGAGTCGGGTAAAGATTTTAATTTAGAAAACCAGTTAAAAAGTACCTATACTTTTTTAATAAAAATGAATGATTTACATGAAGTACAAAAAGAGATTATTCGCTTTTTAAAAAAACTAAATTCAATTTACCCAAGCGATATCAAAAAGGAGTTCGTCAAAGTAAAGGAGCGATTTGTAGAATTAGAAAAAAACAAATACGAAAAACGAGCCTTTTTATATCTCGATATTATTTCGTGGCTCGAAAGCAAAATCGAAAACAGAAAAATTAGCGATATCATCAAAGAAAAAGGCAAGTTGAATAACAGGTAAAAATAGGTTTTATCTGCATCCCAATATATAAAATATGGATTTACACGAGCAACTAAAAAATTTATTTCCAGACCATATTGAGTCTGAACCCGAAAAAGTTCCAGAAAAAATTCATGCCCTTTTTATCCAAAAAGAGCCTATGATTTGTAAATTTGAAAAGCGAAAAGGAAAAGCCACTACCATCATCGAAGGCTATGAAGGAACCGATGAAGATTTTAAAATTCTTGCCAAAGAAATCAAAACGAAACTGAGTGTTGGAGGAACTTTCAAGGATGATGCTATCATAATCCAAGGTGATTATCGAGATCGAATTATGCAAATACTTAAAGATAAAGGGTTTAAGGTAAAACGTGTGGGTGGGTAAAATCAGTTTGCAGTATTCAGATTAAAAAAATATAAATCAATAACAAAATCCAGCTTCATCTCCCTCTCCTTCGGATTAAGGAATAAAAAAGTCAAGAGGCGCAAGAATCATCTTGCGCCTTTTTATTTTTATAGAAGTTTTTTTTTGTATGCCAAGACCAAACGCATGAGGGTTTTCGTTTACCATTTTATTTCAGTCTTTCCTTTCGATTTCAGATAGGCATTGATTTTACTAAAATGTTGGTTGCCAAACCATTTTCCTTGGTTGGCGCTCATGGGCGAGGGATGCCCAGATTCTAGAACCAGATGTAGAGTTCGGTCAATTTGAGAACCTTTATTTTTGGCAAAACTGCCCCAAAGCAAGAAAATTATATTTTCTTTTTGTTCTGAAATTTTTTTAATAACCGCATCCGTAAAAACAATCCATTTTAAGTGTTTGTGACTATTGGGATTGTCTTTTCGAACCGATAGCGATGCGTTTAAAAGTAAAATTCCCTGTTTTGCCCAATGTTCCAAATTGCCAGAAGTCGGCAGAAAAACAGTTCCTAAGTCATCATTCAATTCCCTAAAAATATTGCGCAACGAAGGCGGAATTTTTACGCCGTCATTTACCGAAAAACACAAACCGTTAGCTTCTCGGTCTCCGTGATAGGGATCTTGACCAATGATCACTACTTTTAAATCATCAAACGAACAATAGTCGAAAGCAGCAAACAGTAATTCCTTGGGCGGAAAACAACTATGATTTTGGTATTCGTCATCGACCGCCTGCATCAAATCCTTGAAATAGGGTTTTTGAATTTCGTCGGATAAAATAGTTTGCCAGGAAGGATGAATTTGGGGATGCATAAATAAATTTTACCGCAAAGTTCGTAAAGTTTTGGCAAAGTAAGCGAAGAAAATAGTTTTTGACTTTTTATTTCGTTCTGCAAAGTCTCCGACTTTGAGGTAGGGTCTTTCGGTTTTTAACCGATTTAGTTTTGTGCTATTTAATTTTTTTCAGTCAAAGACTTACAAACACATCCTCAAAGTCGCAGACTTTGCGCAACGGTGAAATAAATATATTTTACCAAACAATTCGTAAAGTTTTCGCAAAGTGAGGGAAGAAAATGGTTTTTGAATTTTTTACTTTGTAACTTTGAACTTTTGACTTTAGACTTTCGATACATAAATGATATCCATTACAGAAAAAACATTACAAGACTTACAATTTCCTACCGTTCTGGAAACTATTTCGGCGATTTGCAATACCGATATTGGCAAACAAAAAGCACTCGAAATAATTCCTTTTCAAGAGAAAGAAATCTTGATAAAGGAATTGATGCATACCACAGAATATGTTTCGTCGTATCAAAACAACAATGCCATTCCTAATCATGGATTTGATGCCATTAGTTATGAAATCAAATTTCTAGCTATAGAAGATAGTTTTCTAGAAGTAGGTAGTTTTAGGAAAATTGCAACCATTTCAGAAACAACCAACAATCTGTTGCATTATTTTAAAAAATTCGATGATTATTATCCAAATTTAAATGTCAAAGCCTCAGAGGTCGAACTCACCAAAGATATAATCCATCTTGTAGATGTTGTGGTAGACAAATATGGCGAAATAAAAAGCAATGCTTCGCCTGATTTATTGAATATTCGTCGAGAAATGAATACTGTTCGAGGTAAAGTCAATCAGAGTTTTGGAGTCTCTTTGACGCAGTATAATTCTTTGGGTTATTTAGATGATATCAAAGAAAGTTTTGTTCAAAATCGTAGGGTTTTGGCCGTTTTAGCTATGTATCGCCGCAAAGTAAAAGGCTCTATTCTTGGTAGTTCAAAAACAGGAAGTATTGCTTATATCGAACCCGAAATGACCCTAAAATATTCTCGTGAATTGAGTAATTTAGAGTACGAGGAAAAAGAAGAAATCACCCGAATCCTCAAGCAATTGTCTAATCAAATACGGCCGTTTTTATCCTTATTAATTCAATACCAAGATTTCTTGAGCGATATTGATGTGATTGCGGCTAAGGCAAAATATGCAAACAAAATTAATGGCGTTTTACCTAAAATTACCGACGAAAGAAGATTGTATTTTAGAGATGCCTTCCACCCTATTTTGTATTTAAACAACACGCAAAAAAACGAAATTACGCATCCTCAAACTATCGAATTAAGTCAAGAAAATAGAATTATAGTTATTTCTGGTCCTAATGCAGGAGGAAAAACCATATCGCTAAAAACCATTGGACTGCTGCAATTGATGTTACAATCTGGCATCTTAATTCCTGTTCACGAACGAAGTGAAACGTTTCTATTCGATAGAATTCTAACAGACATTGGAGATAATCAATCTATTGAAAATCATTTGAGTACATACAGCTACCGTCTTAAAAACATGAACTACTTCTTGAAGAAATGCAACAAGAAAACCATGTTCCTTATTGATGAATTTGGCACCGGTTCTGACCCAGAATTGGGAGGTGCACTGGCAGAAATTTTCTTAGAGGAATTTTATCATCGTGAAGCTTTCGGAATCATAACCACGCATTATTCGAACCTAAAAATTTTAGCCAACGAATTGCCTTTTGCTACTAATGCCAATATGTTATTTGATGAGAAGTCCCTTGAACCCATGTACAAATTGGCTTTGGGACAAGCGGGAAGTTCGTTTACGTTTGAAGTTGCGCAAAAAAACGGAATTCCTTACAGCTTAATCAATCGAGCAAAAAAGAAAATTGAAGTCGGAAAAGTGCGTTTCGACAAAACCATTGCTACGCTTCAAAAGGAACGTTCTAAGATGGAAAAAACATCGCAAACACTCAAAGAAGAAGAAACAAAAGCGCGAGAAGAAGGCAGAAAAATGGAAACCATCAACGTGAAAATCAAACAAAAACTCGAAAGTTATCAAGAATTGTATGATAGCAACCAGAAAACGATTTACATTGGTCAAAAAATAGAATCTATTGCAAGCAACTATTTCAATAATAAAAATAAGAAAGATCTGATTGGTGAGTTTATGAAAATCATCGAAATCGAAAATTCTAAACGCATAAAAGCAACACCAAAGGAAGCCAAGGCAATTTTCGAAAAGAAAAAGGAAGTGATCAAAGAAATTGAGGTAAAAGTCGAAGCAATCCGAATCCAAAAAAATGAAAAGAAAATCAAACCCATAATCATCAAACCAAAACCAGTTTTGAAAGTGGGCGACCGGGTGCGCATGTTTGACGGCAAAGCGGTAGGAAGCATCGACAATATTGAGAAAAACAAGGCAACCGTAAATTATGGCATGTTCACTTCCAAGGTAAGTTTAGATCTTTTGGAACTGGTTGAATCTGTTAAAAAGTAAAATATGGTCAACAACCTCCCTCCAAACAAAAAAATAATCCTCTTTGATGGCGTTTGTAATCTATGCGATTCTGCGGTTCAGTTTGTCATCAAACACGATACGAAAGACGTGTTTCGGTTTGTGGCCTTGCAATCAGAATTGGGACAACAAATCCTGAAACACATTGGCATCAACCCAATAAATATTGACAGTGTTATTCTGTACGAACCCGGAATTGCCTATTATTACAAATCTCAGGCCGTATTAGAAATTGCAAAAAGTCTTGGTGGATATTTCCATTTTGGGACTGTTTTCAGGATTATCCCAACCGGAATCAGGAATAGTCTCTATGATTATATTGCTAAAAATCGGTACAAGTGGTACGGCAAAAAAGAAAATTGTTGGGTTCCATCAAAACAATTGGAAGATAAATTTTTATAACAAAAAAACCCGACAGGTTTTTAAAACCTGTCGGGTTTGGAATTTAAAAAGAAGATTTTTAACTTCGAATCAATTTCCTGTATTTCAATCGTTTCGGAGTCAAATCGCCACCCAAACGTTTCTTTTTGTTTTCTTCATAATCAGAGAATCCACCTTCGAAATAATACACTTCGGAGTTCCCTTCGAAAGCTAAAATGTGTGTGCAAATTCTATCCAAAAACCATCTGTCGTGAGAAATTACCACGGCACAACCTGCAAAACTCTCCAAACCTTCTTCCAAAGCTCGAAGCGTGTTGATATCCAAATCATTCGTTGGCTCATCTAGCAAAAGCACGTTTCCTTCTTCTTTCAGTGTCATGGCAAGGTGTAAACGATTCCGTTCACCACCCGAAAGCATCGATACTTTCTTATTTTGTTCACCACCACCAAAATTAAAACGTGATAAATAAGCTCTTGAATTCACTTGCTTTCCGCCCATCATGATTAATTCCTGACCATCGGCAAAATTTTCCCATATTGATTTATCTGGATTAATATTAGAATGTGCCTGGTCTACATAGGCAATTTTTACAGTATCGCCAACAGTAAATTCACCACTATCGGTTTTTTGTTCTCCCATAATCATTTTAAAAATGGTAGATTTACCCGCACCGTTAGGCCCAATAATACCAACAATTCCAGCTTGTGGCAAAGTAAAATTCAAATTATCATACAATAATTTTTCCCCAAATGCTTTGGCTACATTCTTGGCTTCGATAACATTAGTTCCTAATCTTGGTCCATTCGGAATATAAATTTCCAGATTTTCATCCAATTGTTTTTGGTCTTCATTCAAGAGTTTGTCATAATTCTGCAAACGTGCTTTTTGTTTGGTCTGACGCCCTTTGGCACCTTGACGAACCCAATCCAACTCACGTTCCAGTGTTTTTCTGCGTTTCGATGCTACTTTTTCTTCCAATGCCATTCTACTTGATTTTTGATCTAACCAAGACGAATAATTTCCTTTCCAAGGAATACCTTCGCCTCTATCCAATTCTAAAATCCAACCAGCTACATTATCTAAGAAATAACGGTCGTGCGTTACAGCAATTACAGTTCCAGCATATTGAGCCAAGTGTTGTTCTAACCAAAGTACGCTCTCGGCATCCAAGTGATTGGTTGGCTCATCTAATAACAAAACATCGGGTTGTTGCAATAACAAACGACATAAAGCTACACGACGTCGCTCTCCTCCAGATAGATTTTTGATCGGTGTATCGCCTTCTGGTGTGCGCAAGGCATCCATAGCAATTTCTAACTTAGTATCGATTTCCCAGGCACCTAGAGCATCTATTTTGTCCTGTAAAGCAGCTTGACGATCCATTAATTTGTCCATCTTATCTGCATCTTCATAATTCTCAGGAAGACCAAATAAGTCGTTAATGTTGTTATATTCTTCAAGAACAGCCATAGTTTCAGCTACACCTTCACGAACAATTTCAATAACCGTCTTTGAGTCATCGAGAATAGGTTCTTGTTCTAGAAAACCAACAGTATAACCGGGTTGAAAAACGACATCACCTTGATAATTCTTATCAACTCCCGCAATAATTTTTAAAAGAGATGATTTTCCAGATCCATTTAGACCTAAAATTCCAATTTTAGCTCCATAAAAGAAACTTAAGTAAATATTTTTAAGTACAGGTTTATCTGCTCCTTGATAGGTTTTACTCAATTTTTGCATTGAGAAAATTACTTTTTTATCGTCTGACATAACTATTTTTTATTTATGATTTAGAAATAACTCTTAAACTCTTCCCTTCAATGAACTAAACACCCATGCATTTGCTAAGAAACCAACTCCAACAGAAGCAAATCCCCAACCTGCAACATCATCATATTTAAAAGCCCCTAAAGCTATGAGCAACAATCCCATTACAACCATTATTAAAGTAGCCCATCCGAAGATTGTGTTTTTGTTCATTCCCATAATTATCGTGTTAATTTTAAAATACAAATGTGAAAAAAAATTAAATTGTAGCGAAAATAAATATACTAAAAAAAATCCTTTAAATTACTTAGAAAGCCACATTCCATTTTGGTAATTTTCCATTTTCATCTAAGAAGTTTTGTAAAATTTGACCTTCAATAAAAGTTGGGATAATTTTGTTTTTATCATTAAAGGTTTCATACCAAGCGACTTCTAAAGTATCTATTTTCTCTAACTTCATTTGGGCTGGCCAAGAGTATTTACGCCCAGTTTTTGCAAATTGATGTCCGTTTACAATTTTATCATACAATCCTCCATTTTTAGTTTTTAGCGTTCCGTCATTTTGAATTGTACCCGTAGAACCTACCATAATCAATTCCTTATTATCTACTGTAACATCATAAACCAAAAAAACACCTGATCCCGCTTCTGAAGCGTTACAAACCTCATCTAAACTATTATTTATAGTGAAATTAAACTGGTTCTTGATTTTAATTTTTTTTAATTCTTTATACATTTATGTTTATATTTTTAAAAAAATACCCCACAAATAAATGTGAGGTATTTAATATTATTTATAAATTTTAGTTTATCCTAAAACTTCTTTTACTTTTTTACCAATTTCTGCTGGAGAATCTACAACGTGGATACCACATTCTCTCATGATACGTTTCTTAGCTTCAGCTGTATCATCAGCACCTCCAACAATTGCACCAGCATGACCCATTGTACGTCCTTTTGGAGCTGTTTCACCAGCAATAAAACCAACAACTGGTTTACGATTTCCATTCGCTTTAATCCATTGTGCCGCATCAGCTTCTAATTGACCTCCGATTTCACCAATCATTACAATACATTCAGTTTCTGGATCATTCATCAATAACTCAACAGCTTGTTTTGTTGTTGTACCAATAATAGGATCTCCACCGATTCCAATTGCAGTAGTAATCCCTAAACCTTGTTTTACAACTTGGTCAGCAGCTTCATACGTAAGTGTTCCTGATTTAGAAACAATTCCAACAGTACCTTTTTTGAAAACAAAACCTGGCATGATGCCTACTTTTGCTTCACCTGGAGTTATCACACCTGGACAGTTAGGTCCAATTAATGTACAATTTCTATTTTTGATATAGTTATTAGCTTTAATCATATCAGCCACAGGAATTCCTTCTGTAATGGCAATTATTACTTTTATTCCCGCATCAGCAGCTTCCATAATTGCATCAGCTGCAAATGCTGGTGGTACAAAAATAATTGTGGTGTCAGCACCTGCTTGTTCTACAGCCTCTTTTACAGTATTAAAAACAGGGCGATCTAAATGAGTACTTCCGCCTTTGCCTGGAGTAACTCCTCCAACAACATTAGTTCCATATTCAATCATTTGAGAAGCATGAAAAGTACCTTCACTTCCAGTAAATCCTTGTACAATTATTTTGGAATCTTTATTAACTAAAACGCTCATATTCTATATATTTTTTTTAATTTATTTATTGTTGCGCAAAAATACACTTTTGAAAATTATTTTTTGAGTTTTTATTTCAATTTACTTAATATTTCAGGTATCTTTTTAATATTGGCTAATTGCTTTAATTTTTCCCTAGATTCTTCAACTGGTGTTCCAAAATAACTTTTTCCACCTTCTACTGATTTTGTAACTCCTGTTTGACCAAGAATTACTGATTTTGTTCCTATAGTAATTCCACTGGTAGTACCCACTTGACCCCAAATTGTGACTTCATCTTCAATAATTACGCAGCCCGCAATTCCAGTTTGTGAAGCTATTAAACATTTTTTTCCAATAATCGTATCATGTCCAACATGCACTTGATTATCAAGCTTAGTGCCTTCTCCAATTGTAGTTTCTCCAGTAACTCCTTTGTCAATAGTACAAAGAGCTCCGATTCCAACATTGTCTTGGATTACAACTCTTCCGCCCGAGAGAAGTTGATCATATCCCTCTGGACGTTTTTTGTAATAAAAAGCATCAGCTCCAATAATTGTTCCTGCATGAATAATTACATTGTTACCAATGACAGTGTTGTCATAAATCGAAACATTAGAATGAATAAGACAATTGTTACCAATAACAACATTATTTCCAATAAAACAATTGGGTTGAATACGTGTTCCCTCCCCTATTTTAGCAGAATCAGAAATCGCAATATTCGAAAATTCAAATGGCTTAAAATGCCTTGTTAGCATATTAAAATCCCTAAATGGATCTTCAGAAATTAAAAGAGCTTTACCATCAGGACAATCTACTTTTTTATTAATCAAAACAATTGTAGCAGCTGAATTTAATGCCTTATCATAATATTTAGGATGATCTACAAAAACAATATCACCCTTTTCTACAACATGAATTTCGTTCATTCCAAACACTGGAAAATTGTTATCACCTACAAACTCACATTGAAGTAAATTTGCTATTTGTTGTAAGGTCTGTGGTTTAGGAAATTTCATTTTTGAAAGAGAATAAAAGTTTAATGTTTAAAAGTTTAGATTAATAGTCTAAACTTTTAAACATATAAACCAAAGAACTATGCTTTAACACGTTCCATGTAAGAACCTGATGCTGTATCAATTTTAATTTTGTCACCTTCATTAATAAATAAAGGGACATTTACTGTTGCTCCAGTTTCAACAGTTGCAGATTTTGTTGCATTGGTAGCTGTATTTCCTTTTATACCTGGTTCAGCATAAGTTACTTCTAGGATTACAGAAGCAGGCATGTCTACAGAAAGAGGTAAATCTGTTTCGGTATTAATACTCACCATTACATTTTCTCCTTCTTTTAATAAATCTGGAGAATCAAGTATGTTTTTGTTTAAAGATATTTGTTCAAAAGATTCTACATTCATAAAATGAAACAAATCACCTTCTGGATATAAATATTGAAATTTATGGTTCTCGACGCGAACTTCTTCAATTTTATGACCAGCTGAAAAAGTGTTGTCTAATACTTTACCATTTGATAAGCTTTTTAGTTTTGTTCTCACAAAAGCAGGACCTTTTCCTGGTTTAACATGAAGAAATTCGATAATTTTATATATATCGTTATTGTATTTTATGCACAATCCGTTTTTGATGTCCGATGTAGATGCCATTATATGTTTGTTGTTTAATTTTGTTTAAAATTGTTTAAGGTTTGACTCATAAATCGAGTTAGATATCTAAAATCTGAAATATGCAACCTGAATACTAGTAATTTCCTGAATACCCTTTCATAATACCTCGAGATGAATTTCTGATAAAATCTAAAATTTCATCTCGTTCAGTAGTAGCTTCCATTTCAGCTTCGATAATATCCATTGCTTGAGATGTATTGTAATTTTTTTGATATAAAATTCTATATATCTCTTGAATTTCTCTAATTTTTTCAGTCGTAAATCCACGTCTTCTTAATCCAACTGAATTAATTCCTACATAAGACAATGGCTCTTTAGCTGCCTTTGTAAATGGCGGAACATCTTTTCTAACTAAAGATCCGCCAGAAACCATAGCATGATCACCTACATTAATAAATTGATGAATGGCAGCTAAACCTCCAATAATTGCAAAATTACCTACCGTAACATGACCCGCTAAAGCTACACCATTTACGATAATGGCATTATCTCCTATATGACAATCGTGAGCAATATGTGCTGTTGCCATAACAAGACAATTATTACCTAAAGTAGTTTGCCCCGATGCTATTGTTCCTCTGTTAATAGTTACACATTCTCTTATGGTACAATTGTCACCAATAATTGCTAATGAGTCTTCGCCACCAAATTTTAAATCTTGTGGTATTGCTGAGATTACTGCGCCTGGAAAAATATTGCAATTTTTACCTATTCTTGCACCTTCCATTATTGTTACATTAGATCCTATCCAAGTTCCATCACCAATAACAACGTTATTATGAATAGTTGTAAAAGGTTCAATAACTACATTCTTTGCTATTTTTGCTCCTGGATGGACATATGCTAAGGGTTGATTCATATTTATTTAGGTTTTTGGTTGTGGGTCCTATGTGTGAGCTAAACTTTTTAAACTCATAATTTTATATCATTTTCAACTTTAATTATTATTTTTTTGCAATTTGCGCCATTAATTCTGCTTCTGCAACTAATTTTCCATTAGCATAGGCATTGGCTTGCATATGACATATTCCTCTTCTTATTGGAGTTATCAAGTCACATTTAAAAGTCAAAGTATCACCCGGCAAAACCTTATGTTTGAACTTAACATTATCAATTTTCATAAAATAAGTTAAATAATTTTCTGGATCAGGAACAGTACTCAAGACTAATATTCCTCCTGTTTGTGCCATGGCTTCAACAATAATTACACCCGGCATTACTGGAGCTCCAGGAAAATGACCTATAAAAAAACCTTCGTTCATAGTGACGTTTTTCATTCCAACAATTTGACTTTCAGACATTTCTAAAATTCTATCTATAAATAAAAATGGAGGCCTATGTGGTAAAACAGACATGATTTTATGGATGTCCATTAATGGTTCTAAATTCAAGTCATAAATTGGCACATGATTTCTTTGTTCAATTTTTATAATTTTGGCCATTTTTTTGGCAAACTGAGTATTTACAAAATGCCCCGGTTTATTAGCAATCACTTTACCTTGTATTCTAGTGCCAATTAAAGATAAATCACCAATCACATCTAAAAGCTTATGTCTAGCAGCTTCGTTTGGATAATGTAAAGTAAGGTTGTCTAAAATTCCATTTGGCTTTACCGATATTTCATCTTTTCCAAAAGCAACTTTTAGGCTATTCATGGTTTTTTCAGAAATTTCTTTATCAACATAAACAATAGCATTATTCAAATCTCCCCCTTTAATTAATCCTTCATCCAATAGTGATTCAAGTTCATGAAGAAAACTAAAGGTTCTTGAATCGGCTATTTCGCTTTTAAAATCAGCTATGTTTTTCAAATTAGCATTTTGGGTACCTAATACTTTTGTTCCAAAATCTACCATCGTAGTAATTTGGTACTCATCGCTTGGCATTATCAAAATTTCACTTCCAGACTCTTCATCGGTAAACGAAATAATTTCTTTTACAACATAAATTATTCTTTTAGCTTCTTGCTCTTGAACACCAGCCTTTTCTATAGCTTCTACAAAAAATATTGAAGAACCATCCATGATTGGAAGTTCTGAAGCATCCAATTCAATGATGACATTGTCTAAATCACAACCTACTAATGCAGCCAATACATGTTCTGGGGTTTGGATTTTAACTCCTAATTTTTCCAAATTTGTACCTCTTTGGGTATTTACAACATAATTTGCATCAGCCTCAATAATTGGTTGTCCTTCAAGATCTACTCGTACAAAAGTAAAACCATTATTAATTGGTGCAGGCTTAAAAGTAATTTTCACTTCTTTTCCTGTATGTAAACCAACTCCTGTTAGTGAAATTTCTGTCTTGATGGTCTTCTGTTTAACCATTTTTTTTTGTTTTTTAGTTTAAATAATTCTTTTTTTAATTCTTCTAATTCTTCAACAATTTTTGGCAAATTTTTAAAATGCACATATGATTTACTAAAATGATTGTATCCAAATGAAGGACTACCTTGTAAAACTTCATTGTCTTTAACATTTCTACCTACTCCTGATTGAGCTTGAATCCTTACATTATCTCCAATTATCAAATGACCAGATATTCCAACCTGACCACCAATCATTCCGTTTTTACCAATTTTGGTAGAACCTGCTATTCCAGTTTGTGCTGCAATTACTGTATTTTCACCAATCTCAACATTATGTCCAATTTGAATATGATTATCCAACTTCACTCCTTTTCTAATAATTGTGGAACCCATTGTTGCCCTATCAATAGTAGAATTGGCTCCAATTTCTACAGATTCTTCTATGATTACATTAGCAATTTGAGGAATTTTAGAAAATGTTTTATCTGAATTTGGTGCAAAACCAAAACCATCAGCACCAATAACTGCACCAGAGTGAATAATACAATTTGAACCTATTTTAGTTTCTGAATATATTTTTGTACCACCAAAAATAATTACATTATCACCAATAGTAACATTTTTACCAATATAGCAATTAGGAAATATTTTTACATTATTTCCTATAACTACATTATCTTCAATATAACTAAAACTACCAACAAACAGGTTAGATCCATAAATAACAGTAGTTGAAATATATGATAGTTGTTCGATTCCTAATTTATGTCTATTTTTTGGTTGATCATAAAACTCGAGCAATTTTGAAAATGATAAATAAGCATCCTCAACTTTAATTAGTGTGGTTTCTAATTTATTTTCTGGAACGAATGTATTATTAACAATTGTAATTGTTGCTTGAGTGGTATAAATAAAATTCTGATATTTAGGATTAGATAAAAAAGTTAGTGAGCCTTTTGAGCCTTCTTCTATTTTAGATAATTTATAAACTTCAGCATTTGGATTCCCAACAACTTTTCCATCTAAAACACCTGCTATTTGTTCTGCTGTAAATTTCATCGCAACAAAAATATAAAAAATAGATTTTATATGTAGGGTTTTAAATGAGTTGTTTTGGAAAACATATATAATATTTAGTAATCAATTTTGATATTGACTTCAAATTCAATTGATCAGAAGCCTCAATAACATCTTCAATAGTGCGATCTTTTTTCAAAATTCTAATAGATTCAGCTTCTTTGCTGTAAGCTTGATTTTTAATTTTCCCTTTAAAAATAAAATAATTTGATTCTTGAATAGTAATATTGTTTTTTAATGCAAAACGTTCTTTTAAAAGTTTGTAATCATCAGTAGAAATCTTTTCATTAGATATTTTAATTTTCAACAAATCTCTATTAATGATCATTTTACTCAATGAAGACAAAATAAAATCTTCATGATTTTGCCATGATTTTAATGCGCTAATAATATCAAAATCATCTAATTGAGAAAATAGGTGTAAATTATCGCCATGAAAACTTTCGGTTGAAATTATGTTTTGCATAAAAAACAACAAGGGTTCACTACAGGGTAATATTTCTCCTTTTTGTGTTAATTCTTTGGCACGTTTTAAAACTTTCATTAAAATTAACTCGGCTACTAAGCTTGTTTTGTGCAAATATACTTGCCAATACATTAGTCGTCTTGACATTAAAAATTTTTCGACTGAATAAATTCCCTTTTCTTCAATGACTAAGACATCATCAACGACATTCATCATTTGAATTAATCTTTCGGAGTTCACATTTCCTTCGGCTACACCTGAATAAAAACTATCTCGTTTTAAATAATCCATACGATCCATATCAAGTTGACTAGAAATAAGCTGCAACATGAATTGTCTATGATACTCTCCTTTAAATACTTGAATTGCCAATGTCAACTGACCTTCAAATTCAATATTGAGTTGATTCATAAATAATAGCGATATGGTTTCATGGTGAATATCTTCAACAATAGTTTTCTCCATAGCATGTGAAAAAGGACCATGACCTATATCGTGTAACAAAATAGCAATATACAAGGCATTTTCTTCTTCATTAGAGATAGAAACACCCTTAAATCTAAGTACATCGACTGCTTTTTGCATGATGTGCAAACATCCCAAGGCGTGATGAAAACGGGTATGGTTTGCTCCAGGATATACTAAATAAGATAATCCCATTTGAGAAATACGGCGCAATCGCTGAAAATATGGATGCTGAATTAAATCGTAAATTAGAGCATTTGGTATAGAAATAAACCCATAAATTGGGTCATTAAATATTTTTAGCTTGTTAACTTCGCTCACTTTTTTGTAAAATTTTAGGTGAACAAATATAGGGAATTTAGAACTAAATAAAATTTATTGATTTTAATTACACATGCTTTTTTGTAAATATTGTAACTCAAATAAAAATTAAATTACAATACTATTAACAACTTCTCGTTTATAAATAAAGTAATTTGGCAACTTAAATTTAAACTCTTATAAAAATATATGGATACAATAAAAATACTATGGGTCGATGATGAAATTGACTATCTAAAACCTCATATATTATTTCTAGAAATGAAAAATTATAGTGTTACAACCTGTAATAATGGCCGAGATGCGATTGACATTTTTGATAAAAACAATTTTGATATTGTTTTTCTAGACGAAAACATGCCAGGTATGAGTGGTTTAGAAACACTTTCGGAAATGAAAGAGAAAAAATCATCAATACCTATGATTATGATTACCAAAAGTGAGGAAGAATATATCATGGAGGAAGCCATAGGTTCTAAAATTGCCGATTATTTAATAAAACCCGTAAATCCGCATCAAATATTATTGAGTTTAAAGAAAAATTTAGATCATTCTAGGCTTGTATCTCAAAAAACCACTTTAGATTATCAAAAGGAATTTAGAAAAATTTCGATGGAAATGGCTATGGTAAATAGTTATGAAGATTGGATTGAATTTTATAAAAAACTTATTTTTTGGGAATTAGAATTAGAAAATATCGACGATCAAAGTATGATTGAAATTCTAGAATCACAGAAAGCCGAAGCCAATTCACAATTTGGAAAATTCATAGAGCGAAATTATGAAGATTGGTTTGCTCCAAAGGCTGATAAACCTATTTTGTCACAAAATTTATTCAAGGAATTAGTAGTTCCTGAAATAGTCAAAAAAGATAAACCAATTTTATTTGTTGTAATTGATAATTTACGTTACGATCAGTGGAAAGTTTTTGAAAGCGTAGTTGGAAATCATTACAAGATTGAAAAAGAAGTGCCGTATTATGCTATTTTGCCAACAGCAACTCAATATGCTAGAAATGCTATTTTTTCAGGTTTAACACCTTTAGAAATGGAAAAACAATTTCCTCAATATTGGAAAAATGACCCAGAAGAAGGTGGTAAAAATTTATATGAAGCGGAATTTTTGACTGCTCATCTAAAAAGATTAGGTTTAAATATCAAACAAGATTATTTTAAAATTACAAATCTTAATGCAGGAAAAAAATTAGTTGATAATTTTAAATCATTAAAAAACAATGATTTGGTTACTGTAGTCTATAACTTTGTAGATATGTTATCACATGCTAAAACCGAGATGGATGTGGTCAAAGAACTCGCTTCAGATGACAAAGCCTATCGTTCATTAACTTTGAGTTGGTTTAAAAATTCACCGTTATTAGAGATTATCCAACAAGCTCAAAAAATGGGATTCAAATTAATTTTAACCACAGATCATGGTACCATAAATGTAAAAAATCCTTCGAAAGTAGTTGGTGATAAAAACACAAGCCTTAATTTAAGATATAAAACCGGACGAAGTCTTACTTACGATAACAAAGATGTTTATGCTGCAAAAGACCCTAAAAAAATAGGATTACCAGCTATTAATATGAGTAGTTCTTATATTTTTGCAAAAAATGATTTGTTTTTAGCCTATATAAATAACTATAACCATTATGTAAGCTATTACAAAAACACATACCAACACGGTGGAATATCCTTAGAGGAAATGATTATTCCTTTTTTGATCTTTAATCCTAAGTAATTAATTTTACGATTTAAAAAAAACCTTATGAAAATTACTTTTTCATTAGATGAAATCAATGAAGTTGCAAAGAAAATATTAAGTGAAAACCCAAATAAAACCATTCTTTTTAATGGAGAAATGGGGAACGGGAAAACAACTTTGATAAAAGCTATAGCCAAAGAATTAGGAGTTCTAGAATCAACTAGTAGCCCAACTTTTTCTTTAGTTAATGAATATCAAAATCCTGATAATCAATTAATTTATCATTTCGATTTTTATAGAATAAAAAAAGAAACAGAAGCTATTGATATGGGAATTGATGACTATTTATATTCCGGAAATTGGTGCTTCATTGAATGGGCTGAAAATATACCCAATCTAATACCTGAAAAACATTCGATTATTACTATAACATTACTTTCTAACGGCAAACGTTATTTAGAATTAAGTTGATTTTTTAATAAAAACAATCTAATTCTAATCTTTTTCAGTAATTTAGACATTTAAATTATACATAAACAATGGCTATTACTCCATTTACTAAGCAACAATTATTACCTCAAGAAGAAAAACTTGAAGTTACAAGGAATAAAAGCGAACTATTTATTGGTATCCCAAAAGAAAATAGTTTTCAAGAACGCAGAATTTGCCTAACTCCTGATGCTGTAAATTCATTAACATTTCAAGGTCACCGTGTTATGATTGAATCAGGTGCTGGGGAAAGCTCAAGTTATACTGATAAAGAATATTCAAATGCTGGTGCCGAGATTACAAAAGACACTAAAAAAGTATTTGGATGTCCAATGATACTTAAGGTTGAACCTCCAAGCCTTAAAGAAATAGAAATGATTAATAAGAATGCCATTATCATTTCGGCAATTCAGTTAAAAACCCGAAATAAAGAATATTTTTCAGCATTATCAAAAAAAAATTGTACTGCATTAGCTTTCGAATATATTAAAGATGAAGATGGATCATATCCCGCTGTTAAGTCTTTAAGCGAAATTGCAGGTACCGCTTCAATATTAATTGCCGCCGAATTAATGACAACCAATGAATTTGGCAAAGGATTACTTTTAGGCAATATTACAGGAGTACCACCAACAGACGTCGTTATTCTTGGAGCTGGAACTGTGGGTGAATTTGCTGCCAAAACCGCTATTGGTTTAGGTGCCAATGTAAAAGTTTTTGATAATTCAATTACAAAGTTAAGACGATTACAAAATAATTTAAACCAACGGATTTTCACTTCAACCATACACCCAAAATCTTTATTAAAAGCTCTTAGACGATGCGACGTTGCTATAGGAGCCATGCGAGGTAAAGAGCGTTGTCCTGTTATTGTATCTGAAACTATGGTGGAACATATGAAAAAAGGAGCTGTTATTGTTGATGTAAGTATTGATATGGGAGGTTGTTTCGAAACATCTGAAGTTACCACTCATGAAAAACCAACATTTATCAAAAACAATGTTTTACATTATTGCGTGCCTAATATCCCTTCTCGATATTCAAAAACAGCATCACTTTCTATTAGTAATATAATAACTCCTTATTTACTGCAAATTGCTGAAGATGGAGGCATTGAAAGTGCCATTAGATGCAATAAAGGTTTGAAAAATGGAGTTTATTTGTATCATGGAATACTTTCGAACAAAACCATTGGAGATTGGTTTGAATTACCCTATAATGATATAAATTTAATAGTATTTTAAGTTTACTTTATTCTACCTTTGCAAAAAATTAATTATGAAATTTGCACATCGTTTTGCTTATTATTTAATAGGATTAATAATGGGATTGTTCTTCGTAGCAGCCGTTTTTAGCGGAAAAGATACCCGTTGTAACTATTTTCCAAATGCAAGAGTTTTGAATGATTTAAGAAACAAACCCTTTTATTATTCTGAAAATGCTTCTCGAATTTTATCTGAAAAATGGATTGACACTTCTGACATCAAAAACACCTTAAAATATGGAGATGTAGATTTTGACAAAAGTAATATTGAATTCAAAAAAGGAAAATTATATGTAATTGAAGGTAAAACTGTAAAAAATCAAGAAATTACACTTGAAGTGATTAATTATTCTGAGAAAGCTGTGCTTAATGATGTTATAAAGAAATAAGTGTATTTTAAAAAGAATAGCTTTTAAGCACTAAATAAAAAAAACTCCATTATCGATAATGGAGTTTTTTTGTGGGCGATGAGGGGTTCGAACCCCCGACCCCCTCGGTGTAAACGAGGTGCTCTGAACCAGCTGAGCTAATCGCCCTAAATATTAAGGAGTGCAAATATACATTGTAGTTATTGTATATGCAAACAAATTACTGAAAAATGCAATTAATTTAAACCTATAATATTTCAATTAAATTATATCCGCAATAGAATTCAAAAGAGTTTATTAAACAATTGA
>NZ_JBJXDQ010000066.1:0-2704 GCF_046155325.1 Flavobacterium sp. | reverse complement strand
GAATCTTCTCCTTCAACAAGTGGTGCATCCATAGAAAGGTGGCGACCAGAGTTTTTCATAGATTCTCTAACATCATTCACGGTCATGTCCAATTCTTTGGCAATTTCCTCTGCTGTTGGTGGTCTTTCGTTAGATTGCTCCAACAAAGCGTACATTTTATTGATTTTATTGATAGAACCAATTTTATTTAAAGGCAAACGAACGATACGAGATTGTTCCGCCAAAGCTTGTAAAATCGATTGACGAATCCACCATACGGCATACGAAATGAACTTGAAACCACGAGTTTCATCAAAACGTTGTGCTGCTTTTATCAAACCTAAATTTCCTTCGTTAATTAAATCGGGAAGGGTAAGTCCTTGATTTTGATATTGTTTTGCTACCGAAACTACGAAACGTAAATTGGCTTTGGTTAATTTTTCTAAGGCAGCTTGATCTCCGGCTTTAATTTTCTGAGCCAATTCTACCTCTTCATCGGCAGTAATCAAATCTACTTTTCCAATTTCCTGTAAATATTTGTCTAACGATGCAGTTTCACGGTTGGTTACCTGCTTGGTAATTTTTAGTTGTCTCATTGTAGGTTTGTCCTTTATTATAAGTTTACAAATGATTATACGTGAGAGTTTGCGAAAAGTTACAAAAACTAGAGGAAAATTGTAACTATAAACCAAAAATTAGTATTTAGAAAAAAAAACTTACAAAAAAATTAGATGTCTAAAAAATTGGCAACATTTTTTCCGTTCCATTTACCTAAGAATTTATAAGGAATAAATCGCGCAAATAATTCTTCTTTATACCAGTTTAGTTTTCTAGTTAAACGAACAACCTCCAAATGTTTTTTGTTCTTATAAGCATAATCAATCATTTCTGCCTGTGTTTTCCAAATGCTCAATGTAGCTTGTTGTATTAATGGCCATTCGCCCACACCAATAGAAAGAGCCAATCCATCATAATCTTCTAAACTTTTACTCACATTACCTACTTTTCTCCAAAAAGAAATTAATTTTGAAAGCCGAATACTCGCTCTTGTTAAAACCATTACTGGCTTGTCTAAAGCCAAAGTAGCATTAGAAACAAAAGGTTGTTTTCCATCCCATTTTCCGTGTGCTTCTGCCGCATGTCCAAAAACGGTAAATGATTCAAAACACTTGGACTTGTACTTTTTATAAAATGAATTATTTTCAAAAAATTCAACTGCATGTATTTCTGTTTCCCAGATACATAGTAGTGCATAAGTTCCAAAATTTGGTTTTGAACTAAAACCATTTTCTGCGCCTGATCCTAATAGTTTGTAGAATACTAGTCCTGCAATATTTTTGAAATGAGCGTGACCTAATTGCATTTGGGAAAATGCCCAAAGTTTGTTGGGAAAAGATTCCAATTTAAAAAATGTACAAGTAGTTATTTGGCTCATATTTTTGAATTCTTAATGTGCGTACTGGGTTTTAGATTTTTTTAAAGCATCTTGAATGTATTTTTGCTTAATAATTAACATTCCAAAACTCTCGCCACCTTCTTTTCCAGTGTTTTTGTGGTGCATTTTGTGCGCACGACGCAACGCTAAAACATATACATTTTTTGTTTTAGTAAGCACTTTGAAGCGTTGGTGTATTACAAGGTCGTGTACAACAAAATAAGCTAAACCGTAAAGTAAAATACCAAAACCAACCCAAGTATACCATGCATTTTGGTTCATCATCCCATACATAATAAGCAACCAACTTGGCACAGCATAAATGATAAAAAACAAATCATTTCGTTCAAACCAACTTTTATGGTCTTTTTTGTGATGATCAGCATGAAAATACCACATGACACCATGCATTATGTATTTGTGATTTGCCCATGCAGAAAATTCGGTTAGTATAAAAGTGACTAAAACGATACTTGTATTAATTATTATTTCCATGTTAAATAAATATAAATAAAGAAGTGAAGAATATTATTTGTAATATCAATATTATTAAGGATACATTGCGATTGCCTTTGATTATTGTAGGATAAAAAAAGTAAGATGTTAAAAGAGTAAAGCCAATCCAACTCAGATAATTATTCAAACCGGGTAATCCTCCTTCAAACTGCCAAAAATCAAGTTTTGTCACCACTTGTTCAATAAGTAAATCAATACCCGTTACTAGTAAAGCAGCTACAACCAAAACAGCAATTTTGTTTGTAGAGATACTACTTACTGCTATAATTCCAGCACAAATAAGCATTGCCCAATTGATTGAAATAACTAAAGGTACATTAAGTAATTTATAACCTAATCCGTCTCCATAGGAATATTTTCCAAAAATCAGTCCCGTTTTTACGCCGATTACTTCAATAATAAAACCTAAAAAAGCTATAGAAAAAAAGGCTAATAGGAACTTTTTGTCAGCTAGTGGACTATGAATTAAAAAAACGAAGCAAGTAAGTAATAAGGTATAAGGCGTAAAAGGGCTAAAAAAAGTAGGATTTAATACAAACCCGATTGAGCCTGAAATATATACCAGAATTAAAAAATATAAAAAATAGGATTTATATGTTTTTATCATTTCTTTTCTCTTTCTACTATTAATTGACTCGCTATTTTTGCACTAAAAAGGCATAATGGGATACCACCTCCGGGATGTACACTTCCACCAACAAGATATAAGTTTTTGATACTTGATGAAAAATTAGCATGTCTTAAAAATGCGGCAAATTTATTGTTGCTGGAGTT
>NZ_JBJXDQ010000065.1:0-13534 GCF_046155325.1 Flavobacterium sp. | reverse complement strand
TCATTTATATTGTAAACTTCTCTTACTTTTCCTCTATAAACTGATTTTTGATTGGGAAAATTAAAGTTCGTTGTTGTTATTGTGTTCATTGATTGTAATTAGTTTTTGAACTGCAAAAATAGGGTGTTTAAAACGGATTCACAAAGAAAAATTGTTAATCGTGGTTCTCAATTTGTTTGTAAGCATCTATTACTTTTTTGACTAAGCGATGACGAACAATATCCTTATCATCTAGATATATTATTCCGATTCCGTCTATATCTTTCAAAACCAACAAAGCTTCTTTCAATCCCGAAATTGTTCTTCGAGGTAAATCAACTTGACCTGGATCTCCTGTAATCATAAATTTGGCACTTTTTCCCATACGAGTTAAAAACATTTTCATTTGGGAATGGGTAGTATTTTGAGCTTCGTCAAGAATTACGAATGCATGATCTAGGGTTCTACCTCGCATAAATGCCAAAGGAGCAATCTGGATAATACCTTTCAGGATATAATCTTCTAATTTCTCGTTAGGCAACATGTCACGCAAAGCATCGTACAGTGGTTGCATGTAGGGATCTAATTTTTCTTTCATATCTCCAGGAAGAAACCCGAGATTTTCCCCTGCCTCTACAGCGGGTCTGGTAAGTACAATTCGCTTTACTTGTTTTTCTTTCAGGGCTTTTACTGCCATAGCTACACCAGTATAAGTTTTACCAGTTCCAGCTGGACCAACGGCAAAAACCATATCATTTTTCGCCATAGTATCGACCAACAATTGCTGGTTTGGCGTCATGGGCTTGATAATCTTACCGCCTACACCATGAACTAATATCTTGTCATGACCGAAGACTTTAGCATCTTCTTGCACTGTGCTTCGAATCACTCTTTCGATTACATTGTCATCAATGGTATTGTATCTTGTAAAATGCAACATCAAGCGATTAAAACGATTTTCGAATTCATCTAAAACTTCTTTTTCTCCAAAAGCTTTCAATGTTGATCCTCGAGCAACAATCTTCAGTTTTGGATAATATTTTTTAATAGTTTCAAGATGAGTGTCTTGAGCGCCCCAAAAATCTTTTGGAGCGATGTCTATGAGCTCGATGATTCTTTCGTTCAAAAGCGTTGTATTTAAAGGTTATTAATTTAAAGTCAATCGAAAGCCAATTCCGTTGGCATTGGTTATTAAATCTAGTTTTTGTTTGTTAAAATCTACATTTCCAGTAGCTTTTTGGGTATTATATTCCGTCACTACGTTTTTATTTTTTTAGTAAAGCCAATTTTAATAGGGATTTAAGCGATAATAGCTCCAATGCCTATATTATGTATATACTGAGGGATATATTCGATTTTTTACTCCAATTATAGTTACTGGTAAGTCGTAATCCCGATATATTTTTTGCTCATAATAATAGTTTGTAATCATATCATTTGCTACCATTACTATACCTCCCACTAATAATATATTACCCACCGTTTTCTTAGATCTTCCTGCATTATAACCGACTAGTAATTTTTCGTTATTTGCTAATAATTCTCTGACTTGGTGTGTAGAGATTTTTTGATTTTCGAAATTTAAAATATTTCCATTGGATTTGTAGATTAGCTTTTGAGAAAATGATTGTAAACTACAAACTAGTAACAATAGGATAAATAATTGTTTGGTCATACCTTGGTTTTGTTTTGAAAATCTAATAAATTAAAGCCTAAAATACTTTAGCTTTGCATTTCTCAAATTTAACAAGTTTTAGGTTCAGTTTTCGTTTTATTTATAAACAATTTTATGTCAATAATTACCCTTACTTCCGATTACGGCTTGAAAGACCATTTTGTTGGTTCTTTGAAAGGGAAAATTTTATCAGAATATCCCGAAGCAACAATTATTGATATTTCGCATGATATTGATCCTTTCAACACCGTAGAAGCAAGTTATATCATTAGCGCTGCTTATGCTAGTTTTCCAAAAGGCACTGTACACCTTATTGGTGTTGATATAGAATTGAATAAAGAAAACAAACACATTGTGATGCAATGGAATGATCATTATTTTATTGCTGCCGATAATGGGATTTTGAGTATGCTTTCGCGAAAAATTGTTCCTCAAAAAATTGTGAATATCAACATACACGATAGATTACATGCTGAAGCAACCGATCTGGATGTATTCACAAAAGTAGCCTGTCATATTGCAAAAGGTGGTTTGCTTAACGTGATTGGCAAAGAGATAAAAACCATAAAACAAGTAACTGATTTACACGCTACAGTAGTTAATGATGGGGATATGCTTAAAGGTTATGTGGTTTATATTGATCATTTTGGAAATGTTGTTACTAATATTTCGAAAAAACAATTTTTAGAAGTTGCCAAAGGAAGGCCGTATGAAATTGTATTAAAAACCAAAAACATTAAAACTATTTTACCTAATTATTCGGCAATAGCAATATCAAATAAATATGAAATCAAGAATTATGAAGGCGAAAAACTAGCGCTTTTCAACGAAGCTGGTTTTCTTGAAATTGCTATTTTTAGAAGCAATCCCTCAAAAGTTGGTTCGGCAAATAGCTTGTTAGGTTTAAATTATAGAGATGTGATAACAATAAAATTTGTTTAACGTTTCAAGTTGAGCAACTTTAAACCTTAAACCTTAAACTTTTTAAACAAATAACAATGAAATCGATCATAATACGAGAAATAAAATCCTTTTTTGGTTCCCCGATTGGGTATTTAGTTATTGCTCTTTTTTTGATTGGTAATGGCTTATTTCTTTGGGTTTTTGAAGGAGAATACAATATTTTAAACAGCGGTTTTGCAGATTTAAGTCCGTTTTTTGCTTTATCTCCTGTTGTACTTATATTCTTAATTCCAGCCATTACTATGCGTAGTTTTTCGGACGAAAAAAAACAAGGGACTCTTGAATTATTACTCACAAAACCACTAAGCATTTGGCAAATTGTAACCGGAAAATACCTGGGCTCGATGTTTTTAATTTGTATTGCTATTATTCCAACATTTCTTTATGTAAAGGTAATTTCGGACTTAGGTATGCCCGAAGGAAATATTGATATGGGTAGTACTATTGGATCGTATCTTGGGCTACTATTGTTAATTTCTTCTTATTCTGCCATAGGAATTTTCACTTCTACCCTATCCGAAAATCAAATTGTAGCCTTTCTTATTTCGATTACTTTATGCTTCTTTTTTTATTTTGGATTTGAAAGTCTTTCGCAAATTATTCCGAATTTACAAAACCAAATTTCAAGTTTAAGTATGCAAAATCATTTCAAAAGCATTGGTCGTGGTGTGATTGACACAAGGGATGTTATTTATTTTGTTAGCATCACCATTTTATTCCTTTCGTTTACAGTTTATAATCTAAAATCAGTGAAATTGTAATGAAAAAATCCAACTTAAAATCGGTTTTTTATACCATTGTCATTCTGATTATTCTAAATATAATTAGCAATACTTTTTTTTATCGTTTTGATTTAACCCAAGATAAAAGATATACTCTTTCCGAGACTTCGTTAGCCATAATAAAACAAATCAAAGAACCTTTGCTTATCAAAATATATCTTCAAGGCGATATGCCAGCGGAATTTAATCGCCTACAAAATGAGACCCAAGATTTATTAGAGGAATTTCAGGCTTATAATAAGAATATTATTTTCAGTTTTGTTGATCCTTTGGAGAACAAAGATGAAAGTATGGACAACATAAAACAACTTTACCTAAAAGGCCTTACTCCAATAAACATAACCGTTGACGATAAGGGAAAACAATCCCAGGCTATGGTTTTTCCATGGGCGATTGCAACTTATAACAATAAGGAAGTGAATATTCCGCTATTGAAAAATATAATGGGAGCTTCAACCACCCAAAAAGTCATTGGTTCAGTGCAACATTTAGAATACTCAATTGCAGATGCCTTAAATAAAATCACAAAAGAGAATAAAAAAACCATTGCAGTAATCAAAGGTAATGGAGAGCTTAAAGACATTCAAATTGCCAAATTCCTTTTGCAAGTTAGAGAGAGTTACCATATTGGTCCTTTTACTTTAGATTCGGTTGCTAAAAATCCGATAAGAAGTTTAGAATCATTGAAGAAATATGATTTAGCCATTATTGCTAAGCCAACCGAAACTTTTTCGGATGCCGAAAAACAGGTTTTAGATCAATATATTATTGAAGGCGGAAAAACCATTTGGCTCATTGACCAAGTCAATATGGAAATGGATAGTTTGTATACTGATTCAGGTTCTAATTTAGCTTTTCCGAGGGATTTAAATTTGAATGATATGTTCTTTAAATACGGCTTTAGAATCAATCCTGATTTAGTCAAAGACGAACAAGGAAGCCCTATACATTTGGCTTCTGGAGAACAAGGAAGTGCTACACAATTTCAAGAATTTAACTGGAAATTTGCCCCACAAGTTTATCCAACAAGTACGCATCCTATTGTGAAAAATCTGGGCGGCATAAAATTCGATTTTGCTAATCCTATTGACACTTTGAAAAACGGAATCAAGAAAACCATTTTATTGCAATCTTCCCCTTATTCTAAGAAAATAGGCTCACCTGTTGAAGTCAATTTAAACAATGTTACCGAAGAAACTTCACCAAATGATTATCTCAACAAAGGCAATATTCCGCTTTCGGTTTTATTAGAGGGACAGTTTCATTCCGTATTCGAAAATCGAGTTTTGGCTTTTGACCAAATAAATCATAAAGCCAAAGGAAAAAATAGTAAAATGATAGTGATTTCGGATGGCGATTTAATAAAAAATCAGTTAGATAAAAACTTACAGCCTGTTGAGTTAGGCTATGATCAGAGGTCAGGGAATTTGTATGACAATAAAGATTTTATGATGAACTGTGTCAACTACCTGCTCGATGATACGGGACTTATTAACATTCGCGGCAAGGATCTGGATTTGGCTTTGCTAGACAAAGAAAAAGTTCATGAAAGATATACTTCAATACAATTCATTACTATCGGGCTTCCAATTCTAATTTTGCTTCTTTTCGGTCTTGCTTTTTCATACTTTAGAAAGAAAAAATACAGTCATTAATGTTAATAAAAAAATTAAGAAAGTAAAATAGTTTACAATATATTTGTATTAAGTCTATCTTTTAAGGACTTGAAATTTATACCCAAAAAAATAAAACAATACAAATGAAATTTATAGTATCGAGTTCGTACTTATTAAAACAATTACAAGTATTAGGTAGTGTTATTAACAGTAACAATACGTTGCCTATTTTAGATAATTTCCTTTTTGAATTAGATCATAAAGCGCTTACGGTTTCGGCCTCTGATTTAGAAACCACGATGTCGGCTACTTTAGATATTGATTCAACAAGCAAAGGGAGTGTTGCAGTGTCTGCAAAATTGCTTTTAGAAATTTTGAAAACATTTCCAGAGCAACCTTTAACGTTTACAGTTGAAGAAAACAACACTATCGAAATAAGTTCGAATTCAGGTAAGTATGCATTAGCATATGCGGAAGGAAATGAGTTTCCAAAATCAGTAAATTTGGATGAACCTTCTGTTACTTTGGTCCCTGCTGATGTATTAGCAACCGCCATAAGCAAAACCATTTTTGCGGCAGGAAACGATGATTTACGCCCAGTGATGTCTGGTGTTTTCTTTCAATTTTCGCCACAAGGTTTAATATTTGTAGCTACAGATGCTCATAAATTAGTGAAATATGCCAGAACTGATGTAACTGCTTCAGAAGTTGCCGATTTTATTATGCCTAAGAAACCATTGACTATTCTAAAAAATATTCTTTCAACATCTGATGCTGAAGTAAAAATTGAATACAACGATTCGAATGCCACTTTCTCCTTTGATAATTATGTTTTAATGTGCCGATTAATTGACGGTAAATATCCAAACTACGAAGCGGTAATTCCAAAAGAAAATCCTAATAAACTAATGATTGACCGTTCTTTATTTTTAAGTTCTGTTCGTCGTGTTGCTATTTTCTCTAACAAAACAACACACCAAATCAGATTGAAAATTGCAGGAGCTGAATTAAATATTTCTGCCGAAGATATTGATTATTCTAACAAAGCTGAGGAACGTTTGACTTGTGATTACCAGGGTGATGATATGCAAATAGGATACAATTCTCGTTTTTTGACAGAGATGTTGACCAACTTGCAATCTGATATGATAATGCTTGAAATGTCTTTGCCTAACAGAGCTGGAATCTTAACTCCAGTTGATGGCTTAGAAGATGGCGAAACTGTTACAATGCTAGTGATGCCAGTTATGTTAAACAACTAATTTATCGCTTTAAGCAAGCTATTAACCAACCCTTTATATATTTGAAAAGACCGCAATTTCTATCGGAATTGCGGTTTTTTTTTACTCGTGTATTGCCAAAACTGGAATTGCTAAGCTATTTGAAAATTTCTGAGTCAAACTAGGTTTAAATAATTCGACAAAAAAGTTTCTTTTATAAGTAAGCATAGCTAACACATCAATATATTTAAATAAAATAAAATCCATGATAGTTTCTTGTACATCTTCACTTGGAATGATAGAAAACTGAATGGATTCGCCTAGAAACTCTTCCTCCCATTGTTTTATGGTAGCGGCTGAAACATCGGAATTAGCTGTTTTTACATACAAACATTTTACTTTTGCTTTTGTCTTTTTGGCAAATTTCAACACCTCTTTAAGTGCCTTTTTATCTTTTTCTCGGAATCGAGTTGTAAAACCAATCGTTTCAATTTTTTTGAATTTTGCTTCCAAGGGAACGCTCAAAACAGGAATAGCAACTGTAGCAATAACATTCCCAGTATTGGTGCCTACAAAAAAGGTTTTCCAACCTGTGGCTCCAGTAGTTCCCATAACAATATAATCTATACTTTCTTCTTTGATAGTTCTATTGATATTGAAAAGTAAATGACCATCCATTATTCTATGGCTCATTTTTATGTGATTCAGATTTCGTTCTTCGGCTATGGCATGAAGTTTTGGAAGTTCTTCTTTAAACCTATCAAATTGTGTTAGCTGTAGCGTTTCAAAAAGCACATTATAATTTTCAGGGAAAAACTGATTGTCATAAATCGGGAATTCAAACGTGTGCAATAAAATGAGTTCTCCATTTACTGTTTTTGCAAACTCCAAAGCGTGAACAAATGCATTAGTTGCCGCTTGGGAAAAATCGGTAGGAAACAAAATCTTTTTCATTTTCAGTACTATTTAAGTGAATAAAATAATTAAAAAACACCTATAAACACATGTTAAACACATAATAATCTATAGATTATATTATTTTTATCTTTATTAAGCATGAATAACCATAATAGGAATATCTGTATCAGTTACTTTATTCTTGAAGTAATTGGGAACAAACATCCCTTCAAAAAAACTGCTTTTATAAGTCAACATTGTTAGAACACCAATTTCTTGATTGGAAATAAAATCTAACATTACATGTTTAATTTCATCACTTTGAATCACAAAAAAAGATACTGGTTCTGGACTAAATTCATCTTCCCATTTCTTAATAGTTTCAATATCAACATCAGAATTACTAGTTTTTACGTAAAGACATTTAATTATTGCTTTTGTTCTTTTTGCAAAATCTAATACATCATAAAGTACTTCTTTATCTTTAGCTCTATAGTGATTTATATAACCTATCGTTTTGATTTTTTTGAATTTTACTCCCAAAGGAATACAGAACATAGGAACATCTAGTCCTAAAATTACGGAACCTGAATTAGACCCAGCAAAAAGAGCCTCCCACCAAGCATCTCCTGAAGTCCCCATAATCACATAATCTATTTTATTCTCCTCGATTGATTTTTTAATGTTCACAAACAAATCACCTTCCATAAGCCGATGAGTCAATTTGATATGTCTTAAATTATGCTTTTCCATTATCCCACGAATTTTTGGAATTTCTTCTTTAAAAAGATCAAAATTTGCCAACTCTATTGAATCATATAGCTCCGTGAAATTTTCTGGAAAAAATTGATTGTCCATTGGAATCAAATCATAAGAATGCAACACTATCAATTCTCCTTGAACAATTTTAGCAAATTCCAAAGCATAAACAAATGCATTTGTGGCGACTTCAGAAAAATCAGTAGGAAACAAAATTTTTTTCATTTTAGTAGGGTTTAAAATTATTTTTATATCAAAATTTAATTACAAAATTAGATTGCAAAATTTTAACTATCAATAACCTACATAATACCGCAATACATAACCGTAATCCAATTTATTTTAAATTTATCACCAATTTTGACTTATTTATACTGCAACAAAGAGTAAAATTTTACTTTTCGTGCATTACTAAAATAGGTGTTTTACTGTGGAAAGAAAGTTTTTGTGCTAAACTTTGGGTAAACAATTGTTCTACAAAACTGCGTCTGTGGGTTAGCATAGCCAAAACATCAATTTCTTGACGTTCCAAAAAATCGTAGATTGTTTTTTTTATATTATCATTTGAAACAACAAAAAACTCAATTGGTTCTCTTTTAAAATTGGATTGCCATTTTTCAATATCTTCATGCGCTAGCTTAGAATCTGATGTTTTTATCGTTAAGCATTTTACTTTAGCATGAAATTTCTTCGCTATATTTAAAACATCTGACAATGCCGTTTTATCTTCATCCTTCAAAAGAGTAGTAAAGCAAATGTGTTTTATTTTCTCAAATTTTGCCTCATTAGGCAAACACAAAAGCATTGTTGGTACTTGAGTAATTACGAAGCCAGTATTAGAACCTAAAAACACTTCCTTCAAACCTGATGCTCCATGGGTACCCATAACTATCAAATCTATATTTTCTTTTTCTGAAATTTCTTTTATAATTTTAATTAAATTTCCATGTCTCAAAATATAACTCATTTTAACACTTTCAAACTGGTGCTCTTCTGCAATTTTTCTCAAATAGGGAATCTGATCATTAAAATTTTCGAGGTTTTTTAATTCAATCGTTTCGTAAATCGCCGCAATAGAACTCGGACAGCCTTCATAGGTAAGATTTGGAGAATCATAAACATGTAGCACAATGAATTCGGCATCTAGGTGTTTTGCCATTTCTAAAGCATAAACAAAAGCGTTATTTGCTGTATCGGAAAAATCAGTTGGAAATAGAATACGTTTCATTTTACATTCTTTTAAAGTAAATTATCATATCTAAACACCTATAAAGTTACAAACTTAAAACCGTATTTTACAGCTATTTACATTTTATTTAATCCTTAAAATCTTCTTTTATAAAAAAAGTGATACTTCTTTAGATTTACTACATTTGCATTCAAGATTAAAAACAATGATATACAACGATTCCATAGTAGCCTTAGCAACACCTTCTGGAGCTGGAGCTATAGCGATTATAAGAGTTTCAGGCGAAAATGCTATTGCTATTGGCAATCAAGTTTTTAAATCTATTAAAGGAAAAGATTTACTCCAGCAAAAATCCCATACTTTGCATTTAGGACATATCGTAGACCATCAAAAAACCATTGACGAAGTTTTGCTTTCTATTTTTAAAGGAACAAACTCTTATACTGGCGAAAATACTATCGAAATATCCTGTCACGGCTCTACTTATATTCAGCAACAAATCATTCAATTATTGCTTCGAAAAGGCTGTCGAATGGCAAATCCAGGAGAATTTACCCTAAGGGCTTTCTTGAACGGAAAACTCGATTTGTCCCAAGCCGAAGCGGTAGCCGATTTAATTTCGTCCGACAACGAAGCCAGTCACCAAATTGCGATGCAGCAAATGCGTGGTGGTTTTAGCAATGAAATCAAGGAATTGCGACAAGAATTATTGAATTTTGCTTCGCTGATAGAATTAGAATTGGATTTTGCTGAGGAAGATGTGGCTTTTGCCGACAGAACCCAATTTCGGGAATTATTGAACAGAATTGAGTTTGTCTTGAAACGATTAATCGACTCTTTTGCGGTTGGAAATGTAATCAAAAATGGAATACCTGTTGCTATTGTGGGCGAACCCAATGTTGGAAAATCCACTTTATTGAATGCTTTATTGAATGAAGAACGCGCCATAGTTTCAGAGATTGCAGGTACAACAAGAGATACTATCGAAGATGAATTGGTTATTGGCGGCATTGGATTTCGATTCATAGATACGGCAGGAATTCGGGAAACAGCAGATGTAATTGAAAGTTTAGGAATTCGGAAAACATTTGAAAAAATAGAACAGGCTCAAGTCGTACTATATTTAAGCCCCCTAACCCCCAAAGGGGGAACTCTTAACGGTGAAAATATAAAACAAGTTCAAGTTGAAATTGAGAAAATCAAGAACCAATTTCCTTTGAAACCTCTAATTATCATTGGAAATAAAAAAGATTTGTATTCAGAAGAGCAAATCAGAAATCTTCAATCTGAAATTCCAACTATTTTGCTCATTTCTGCTAAAGAGAATGTTGGTGTTGACGAACTCAAAAATCAGTTGCTTTCGTTTGTAAATACGGGTGCTTTGCGCAATAATGAAACCATTGTAACCAACACACGCCATTATGATTCTTTGCTAAAAGCTTTGGATGAAATTCAGAAAGTGAATTATGGTTTGCAAACTAACATTTCGAGTGATTTAATGGCAATTGATATTCGAGAAGCTTTGTATCATTTTGGTATGATTACTGGGGAAGTTACTAACGATGAGTTGTTGGGGAATATTTTTGCAAATTTCTGTATCGGAAAGTAATTACCATTCTTTTATTTGTTAACTACCTATTTTTATTGACTTTATAACTAATATTCTTCTTTTATTTGTTGCCTGATAACCTTTTATTCGTTATATTTGTTGTTCTATTGTTGCCCAATGATAGATTTTGTTGCCCAAATTCAAAGGCAACAAACTTGGCGAAATGATGCTACATATTGCTACACTTCGCTACATTATGCAACACAATGCAACATATTATGAGTAGCAATATGGCAATTCCGAAAACCTGTTCTTATTGTGGTAAGGCTTTTATAGCTAAAACCACTTTAACCAGATATTGCGGACATACTTGTAATTCCAGACACTACAAGCAAAAAGTAAAGGAAGACAAAATTCAAAACTCATTAGTTGAGCAACAGCAAACAATGCAAAGTTTGCCAACCTTGCAATCTGCAAACTCCAACTCTCTTACATCCAAAAACTTTTTATCCGTTCAAGATGTTGCAGAACTAATTGGAGTTAGTCGATGGACAATCAATAGAATGATAAAACGTGGAGAACTACAAATTCACAAGTTTGGCAGAAAGAAAATAATTCAACGCACACAGATAGATAAACTTTTTAATTGATGGTATTATGAAAGTTACTTTAAGACAAAGACAGAAAGCAAACAAAATTAGCTTGTATCTTGATTACTATAAAAATGGTAAACGAGAATATGAGTATTTAGGTTTATACCTCATCCCAGAACCCGAAAAAGGAAAGCTCACACAAGCGCAAAAAGACGAAAACAAAAAAATCCTTTCGTTAGCGGAAAGTGTTCGTTCAAAAAGACATTTAGAAATTCAAAACGGAATTTATGGCTTCAACGACCAGGAGAAGTTAAAAGGCTTCTTCATTATCTATATGGAAACATTAGCCGAAATGAGAATGGAAAGCAAAGGCAATTATGACAACTGGGATAGTACCATCAAGCATTTAAGAAAGTTTTGTCCTAAAGATATTTCGTTCGGGCAATTGGATAGAAAGTTTGTGGAAGGTTTTAAAGACTACTTAACCAAAACAGCGAAGACACCAAGCAATAAAAACCTTTCTGATAATTCGGCACACTCCTATTTCAACAAATTTAGAGCAGCTTTAAAACAAGCCGTTAAAGACGGAATTATCCGTTCCAATCCTGCCGAGCAAGTAGATTGTTTACCACAAGGCGACAGCGAAAGAGAGTTTCTAACGTTAGAAGAATTACAAAGCATACTCAAACACGAATGTGAAATTCCCATCCTAAAAACAGCATTTGTATTCAGTTGCCTAACAGGTTTGCGCTGGTCAGATATAAATAAATTAGTTTGGTCAGAAGTGCAGCACTCAAATGATTATGGTTGGTATATTCGTTTCAGACAAAAGAAAACTAAAGGAGCTGAAACATTACCAATGTCAGACCAAGCTCGTGATTTATTAAAAGAAATCGGAGAACCTGAAGAAAGAGTTTTCAAAGGATTAAAATATAGTGCGTGGCACAATCTAAAATTACAACAATGGGTAATGAAAGCCGGTATTAGTAAAACAATAACGTTCCATTGTGCTCGTCATACCTATGCAACTTTGCAACTCACGCTAGGAACTGATATATTTACGGTATCAAAATTACTAGGTCATAAAGACATTAGAACTACTCAAGTATATGCCAAAATAATTGACGAAAAGAAAATGGAAGCAGCTAACAGAATAAAATTAGATTTTTGATATGGAACTAACTATTTTTAAAAGCATTGTTTACGGTGAATTAAAACCCTGGGCAAGCAACGCCATAAATGATAAATTTTACAGACAAAATCTATCAACAAACTTTATTAAGCCTACACCAACTATAAACGAGTACTACAAGGCATTAAAAGAGCTTCACAAGGACAAACCTAACTTATTCAAAGAAGATGGGTTAGAAATCTATATGGCGCAAACAAACACCGATATAAGTCACGAAATACTGCATCCATTAGTAGAAGTAACTTTGGCAGAACCGATAACAACAACACAAAAGTTTTATCATTTCCTTTTATTCAACGAAGCAACACGATTGACTGATAGAGTTTTCAAATCTATGAACAAAGAAATTGACGAAATTCAAAAAAAAGAGATCATTCAAAACGTAGTAAAGTCGTGTAAAGATATTTTGTTTTGTATTGGAACAGACCAAGAAGACTTTCCGAAAACAGAATTAACCGCCTATGTAATACCTCAACTGATTACTAATGTAATCCGTTTTCTAAAAGAAACAGAAAAATTATATCCGCAATATTTGGCAGACATACCATCAACCAAAAATGAACTATTTGGAGAATTACTAAAACAACCTATTCCAGAAATCAATATTGAAAAAACAACTCCTGAATTTCAAACGGTTTACAATATTCTTTTAGGTATTGATGATTTTAAGATACCAAAAAACACTCGTTTATCATTTGGCTTTAACGGAAATACAATCAAATTAAAATCGGTTATACAAGCATTAAATAGAAACATTGAACTATTAAACGAAGACCATACATCAGTTGATAATTTAGTAAGTGTATTAACAAGCAGAGATTTAAAAATTGGTGCTGCACAAATACATTTAGGGTGTGAAACAACGCAGTTCAGTTATATTATTTCAAAATTAGAGCATTATTTCAGCAATTTTAATCCTACTTCAATAGAACAATCAAATTTGTTTTACTCTAAAAAAGGAACACCTTTAAAACGAAATAATCTGTATAAAAACAATAACAAGTTTCCTAAAGAACAAGACAATATTGATGAAATAATTAAACAACTATAAATAAAAACAGTAAGATGAGTAAGATATAGTATTAAGACATTACTAACTTACTATTTACCATAGCGTTAC